>JAABTT010000041.1 GCA_011389765.1 Desulfohalobiaceae bacterium S24
GATTGGTTTTTTGCAATTGAGCCCGGACGAGAGGAAGAACGTCCGGGCTCAAGCAGCATCGCCTTCGGCGAATACACATTCCGTTTGCCCGTCTGGGCGGAGCCCCTTTGGCCGTGTCCTGCCTTTCTCCGACACGGCCAAAAAGAAACTCTCTTCTCCTTCCGCCCTCTCTTTGAACTCTGTGGCTCAAGCGAGTCCTCGAGCGGGCGCGGAACCAAATCTTTCTCTTCCCGCCATCCTTTTCACATCCAGGTACGCAATAACCGGAAGAGCCATATTTTTCGGTGTGAGGGACCTTCCCTGAATTATGGGCTTTCAGGCGTTCTTCAAGATTTTCAGTCGATCCGGTATAATGATGTGTTGGATCATCTTCACTGGTGAGAATATACACACTGCGTTTCTGATGAGAAGGCTGGCTTGCCAAGTCGTAGTTCGAAACGTGGACTACTCTAAATGTTGATCCGGCAGCCCGGCTACGTCAAAGACTTCGCCGTGGCAGTCTTCGTTCTCACTCCGTTTCGAACGAAGACTGGTGGAGGCGGCGGGAGTCGAACCCGCGTCCGAAGAACTTCCACATAAGCTTCTACAGGCTTAGTCCAGGATTTCTTTGGTTGCTGCAGCGCCCCTGGACAGGCTATACAGCAACGAGCCTTTCATATTTCTGACCTCTTGGCTGAAAGGCGGACCAAAAGGCGGGCCTGATAAATGTCACTTCAACCGGTTTATCAGACATCAACCGGAGAAGCGTGGCCGGTTCTAAGCGGCCATTGCGTAATCGTAATCGTTGGCAATTATCTTTTTTTCCGCGTGTTTTACGAGGCCTCGCGGCACCTCGGCCTGCAACTCATGCTTCATGGTCCCCGTCGAAACCGTTGCGCCCCCTTTCCGGATTGGGTGGGAAAAACGTGGAACTGTTGCTAAAAAAGAACCGTCGTTCAATTCAAACAATCCTGCCACGTAAGTCTAGTATAAACAGATTTCGGATTTTGACAAGGGGAAAATGCGAATTTGTTTGTAGGATCAAAGGGCGGATGCACAAAAATCAACACCGGATATTTGGTAGCGAGGGAGGGATTTGAACCCCCGGCGCTGCGGATATGAGCCGCATGCTCTGACCACCTGAGCTACCTCGCCACCCGACGTCTGCGTAAGAAGTGATCTATATATTTTTCTCCAAAAAAGATCAAGAGGGGCGAAAGAGATATTTTTTTCTACAAAATTCTAAAGGCTTAAATAAAGATATTGCTGTTTTTCATGGTTTACGGTAGGGTATTCCCGGAGTCGCCATGAATCAGATACAATCCATACCCTTTGAATTGATTACGGAATTCGATCCAAAGGGGGATCAGCCCACAGCCATTGAAACCCTGAACACCAATATTCAGCAGGGTGTTCCGGCCCAGGTCCTTTTAGGGGTGACCGGCTCGGGCAAAACCTTCACTATGGCTCAGGTCATCGCCCAATGCGACCGTCCGACCCTGGTTATGGCCCCGAACAAGACCCTGGCCGCCCAGCTCTACAATGAATTCAAGCAGCTTTTTCCCAACAATGCCGTTGAATATTTTGTAAGCTATTACGACTACTACCAACCGGAAGCCTATGTCCCGCAATCAGATACCTATATTGAGAAAGATTCCTCCATAAACGACAATATCGACAAATTGCGCCACGCCGCCACCTATTCCCTGCTGACCAGGCGGGATGTGATTATTGTGGCCTCGGTCTCCTGCATCTACGGGTTGGGCTCACCGGATTACTACCGCAAGATGGTGGTTCCGGTCGGGATCGGCCAGGAGATGGATCTGGAGCACCTGATGGATCGTCTGGTGGGCATTTATTATGAACGTAACGACTATGATTTTCACCGGGGCACCTTCCGGGTGCGAGGCGACGTACTGGAGATCATCCCGGCCTATCGCCGGGAGCAGGCCCTGCGCATCGAATTCTTCGGCGACGAAGTGGAGTCCATCCGCGAGATCGATCCACTGACCGGGGAGATCCTGGGCAGCCTGGACAAGACCCTGATCTATCCGGCCAGCCACTATGTCTCGGATCCGGACAACCTGGCCCGGGCCAGAGAAGACATCCTGTCGGAACTGCAGGAGCGGCTGACCCGGTTCAAGGCTGAAAACAAGCTGGTGGAGGCTCAGCGCCTGGAACAGCGGACCATGCTCGATCTGGAGATGATCCAGGAACTCGGGTATTGCAACGGGATCGAAAACTACTCCCGTCATCTCGACGGCCGCAGTCCGGACAGTCCGCCCTCCTGCCTGCTGGATTATTTCCCGGATGACTTTCTGCTTTTTCTGGATGAATCCCACGTCTCCGTTCCCCAGATCGGCGGAATGTTCAATGGAGACCGCTCCAGAAAGCGGACCCTGGTGGAATACGGATTTCGTCTGCCTTCGGCCCTGGATAACCGGCCCTTGAGCTTCAATGAATTTCTGGAGCGCTTGAACCAGACCCTGTTTGTTTCGGCCACCCCAGGCGACTGGGAGGTTGATCGCTCCAGCGGGGTGGTGGTGGAGCAGATCATCCGGCCCACCGGGCTGGTGGATCCGGAGATATCCATCCGGTCTCCCGAGGGCCAGGTTGAGGACCTGCTTTATGAGTGCAAACAACGCCAGGTCAAGGATCAGCGGGTTCTGGTGACCACCCTGACCAAACGCCTGGCCGAGGACCTCACGGAATTTTTCCAGAGCAACGGGGTCCAGGCCAAATATCTGCACTCGGACATCGACACCCTGGAGCGGGTGTCCATTATTCAAGCCTTGCGCCAGGGGGAGTTCTCCGTCCTGGTGGGAATCAATCTCCTGCGGGAGGGACTGGATATCCCGGAAGTTGCCCTGGTGGCCATTCTGGATGCGGACAAGGAAGGCTTCCTCCGTTCCTCCCGGTCCCTGATCCAGACCTTTGGCCGGGCCTCCCGGAACGTCAACGGCGAAGTCATCCTCTATGCCGCACAAAGGACCGGTTCCATCAACCGGGCGCTCGAAGAAACCGAACGCCGGCGGCAACGGCAGCTCGAACATAACCGGAAGCACGGAATCACCCCCAGCACCATCAGCAAGGCCCGGCTCAATCCCCTCTATGATATCAGCGAGGCCGTCAAAAAGAAGGAGCAGGGCAGGGGAGTGGCTGAAGATTGGGCCGCCTACGGAAAAGATCCCAAGGCCCTGGCCAAAAAGATCAGCGCCCTCGATCGCGAGATGCGCCGGGCCGCCAAGGAGCTGGAATTTGAGCAGGCCGCGGTTCTCAGGGACCGCATCGCCGAGATGCGGGAAGTGTTGCAGATGTGGAGCGGGGCATGATGATGCGGCTGCAAAAAATCCTTTTGCAGCCGCTAGAGGTCAGTAGTCAGAGGTCAGAAGTCAGTAAATACAGATGATTACACGAAAATTGTGTAACTCGAATTGTTTACTTTCGACTTTTTGTTTCATTATCATAATGAAAACCAATTCGTGAACATTCGTGAGCATTCGTGGACAACCATCTGCTTTCTTTTTTGCAAAATATCAGTGGAAGACTATCTCGAAATTTGTATGAAGAAAAATGATTTCCATCAGAAGCGGATCGAAGAGCTTCGTCAAAGCATAGAACGGCATAATTATCAGTACTATGTCCTGGATCGGCCGCAGATCTCAGATCAGGAATACGATGCGCTGTTCAAGGAATTGGAACGACTGGAAGCCGAGCATCCAGAACATGCCTCGGCCTCGTCCCCGACCCGTCGCATCGGCGACCGCCCGGCATCAGGTTTCTCCACCCGCGCCCATTCCCTGCCCATGTACAGCCTGGACAATATCTTCAGCCTGGAGGAGTGGGGCGGCTACACCCAGCGTCTGCAGCGCCTGCTGCCCGGGGAAGACTTTGCATTCTGGACTGAACCGAAAATGGACGGACTCGCGGTGGAAGTCATCTACGAGCAGGGCGTCATGACCGCCGCGGCAACCCGGGGCGACGGGTACACCGGCGAGGAGGTAAGCGCCAATATGCGCACGGTGCGCAACCTCCCGCTGCGGCTCATTCCCTTCAGCAATGTTCCGGACTACCTGGAGGTCAGGGGGGAAGTGATCATGTCCGTCAAGGATTTTGAAGAACTCAACAGAACCCAGCTTGCCAACAGGGAGAAAGTCTTTGCCAATCCCAGAAACGCCGCAGCCGGGTCCATCCGCCAGCTTGATCCCAGAATTCCGGCCAAACGCCCCTTGCGTTTTTTCGCCTATGGTGTTGGACTCGTACGCTGGGATGCACCGGGTGTGGATCTTGACACTCAGGCCGGGATTATGGACGCCCTGCAGCGATCCGGCCTGTCCATCGCCCCAGGGGCCGTTCTCTGCAGAGACGAGCAGGCGGTCCGGCAATACTTCGGCTCCCTGGAGGCCGAAAGAAGGCATATTTCCTTTGAACTTGACGGCATGGTGGCCAAAGTCAATGATCGAAATCAACAGGAACGGCTGGGGACAACCTCCAGGGCCCCCCGCTGGGCCATTGCCGTGAAGTTCAAGGCGGCCCAGGCCAAGACTATTTTGGAAAACATCGAAGTGCAAGTCGGCCGGACCGGGGCCTTGACCCCGGTGGCCAAGCTGAGGCCCGTGCGCTTGGGCGGGGTTTCGGTCTCCAGGGCCACCCTGCACAACCAGGATGAAATCCGGGCCAAGGGTTTGAAAATCGGCGATCCGGTCCTGGTGCAGCGGGCCGGAGATGTGATTCCGGAAGTGGTCCGGCCGATCACTGAAGAGAGGACCGGACAGGAGCAGGACTTTGTTTTTCCGGAGACCTGCCCCTCCTGCGGGAGCCGGGTCGGCAGAATCCCCGGGGAGGCGGTTTCCCGCTGCCCCAACCTGAGCTGCCCGGCCCAGCTCCTGCAGGGTCTGATCTATTTTGTGTCCAAGGCCGGGCTGGATATCGAGGGTCTGGGGAAGAAATGGATCGAGATCTTTGTGGACAAAGGCCTGGTCGCTTCGCCGGCGGACCTGTTCGGCTTGAGCCGGCAGGATCTCCTCGAGCTGGAGCGTATGGGCGGCAAACTGGCGGAGAATATCCTCCGGGCCTTGGAACAGGGCAAACAGGAAGCCTCGCTGGAACAGCTTATTGCGGCGCTGGGGATCCGCCTGGTGGGTTCGGAAACGGCCAAACTCCTGGCAGAGCGTTATCATGATCTGGATGCCCTGGCCGGCGCCGAACCGGAGCAACTGGCCCTGATCAAGGGCGTGGGACCGGAAATTGCGGCCTCTGTGGCCTCCTTTTTCCGCAACCCTCAGAACCTGGAGCTTGTCGGCGCTTTCAAGCGGATCGGGCTCTGGCCGGTATCCGGCAGCAGGGCGGCCGAACAGGAGCAGACGGGGGCCCTGCAGGGCAAAACCTTTGTGCTCACCGGAAAACTCCAGGGAATCACCAGGTCCCAAGCCTCCGAAAAAATCGAAGAAAAGGGCGGCCGGGTCACGAGCGCCGTCTCCTCCAAAACCGATTATTTAGTGGCCGGGGACGAACCAGGGAGCAAGCTGGAAAAAGCACGCCGGCTCGGGGTCGAGATCTTGGACGAGGCAGGGTTTGTCAGGCTCCTGGAATGATGTTAGCCTGGAACCCTGGAACAAAGAAAAGGAGGGCCTGTTATGGCCAATACCAGCGTGATTATCAGCGGGGCCGGTGGGAGGATGGGCCGGACCCTGCTGGATCTGGCGATCTATGATCCGCAGTGTTCCCTGGAAGGGCTGCTGGAAGGTGAAGATCGCCTAAGTGCTTTGCAGGAATGGATGTGTCCCCGGAGTTCAGATCCAAAGGAGCTGTTTGCCCTTGTTCCGGGAGTGGTGGTGATTGATTTTACAATGCCCTCCGTCACTCTGAAGATCGTGGAGGCGGCTTTGCAGCAAAAGAATCCCCTCGTGACCGGCACCACCGGTTTTACTGAAGAAGAGACTCGAATTCTGGAAAAGGCCGCTGAAAAAATACCGATTCTGTGGTCCCCGAACATGAGTGTGGGACTCAATGCGCTTTTGGAAATCCTGCCGGGCCTGACCGCCATGCTGGGGTCTGACTACGATGTAGAAATCTCGGAGATCCATCATAAATATAAAAAAGACGCCCCCAGCGGGACGGCCGTCAAACTGGCGGACACCCTGTCCCGGGCCAAAGGCTGGGGGCCGCAGGAAGCCAGGCGCTGCTGCCGGGAAGGCCTGATCGGGGAGCGTCCGGAAAAGGAAATCGGGGTGCAGGCCCTGCGCGGCGGCGACCTTGTGGGTGAGCACACCGTCTATTTTCTCGGTCCCGGGGAGCGGATTGACGTGACCCACCGGGCCTACTCCAGGGAAACCTTTGCCAAAGGGGCCGTTCGGGCTGCAAAATGGCTTTCCCGACAAAAGCCCGGAAAAATGTATACAATGGGTGATCTGCTTTATGCGCAATAAGCGATGCAGCCGGCTTCTTGTTCTGCTTTTCTGCCTTTTCCCTCTCCCGGCGTTTGGGGATGAAGACCCCGAGCGGATTTGGACCGACTTGCGACCGGGACTCGAGTATGCGGCCTTTGAGACCAATATGGACCCGAGCCCGGGAAAATTCGAAATTTCGATTCTGCGGATAGATCCAAAGTATTTTTACTTCGAGCTTTTGAGTGCTTCTGAAAAAAATGACCGGCGGCGGACCATGAAGGGATGGGTTGTTGAATTCGACTTGGCGGCCGGGATCAACGCCGGTATGTTCTGGAAGGATCAGCGGACCAATACCGGCTTTATGAAAAACCGTGATCATCTGAACAATAGCATTATTCACCAGGATTACGGGGCCTTTTTTGTTTTTAATCCGGTTTCAGAGTCCTTGCCTCCGGTGGATCTGATCGACCGGGAGCTCGATCCCGACTGGAAATCCCGGATTCAGGACTACCGCACAATTGTGCAGAATTATCGAATGATCAGCCTGGACCAGGAAAATGCCTGGGAGCAGAGTGCAAAAAAATACAGTGTGGCGGCCATCGGCATGGACATGGAGGGCCGGGTGCTGTTCATTTTCAGTCGCCTGCCCAGTTCGATTCATGATCTGAACGAGGTTCTGCTGCGGTTGCCCATTGATATCCGAAATTGTATGTTTGTGGAAGGGGGGCCTGTGGCCTCCATGTATGTAAAAACAGAGACCCTGGAACAGGAGTGGGCCGGCTTGCATAAAAATACCTTCTGGTCGGAACTGCCCGGTTCCATGGCTCAAATCCCGAATGTGATCGGTATCGTTGCAAAGGAGTGAAACAATGAAGCAGCCTGTTCGGTGGTCCCGGATGTTTGTGGTGATCGCGATTGCGGTCCTGTTGTGGACGATTCCGGCCCTGGGGTCCGAGTTGACCAGGGGTATCCAGGAAAAATATCAATCCATCCAAAGCCTGAAGACTGATTTTGTCCAAAAATTGACCAATGCCTCCAGTGGAGAAACGGAAGAGCGCTACGGACGCATTTATTTCCGCAAGCCTGGACATATCCGCTGGGAAGAAAAACGTCCAGGGCAAGAGCTTTTGATTGTTGATGGGGAGGTGGCCTGGGATTATTTTCCGGACGAAGGAATAGCCTATAAGCACGGCCTGGAAGAGAAATTCGAATCTCAAACCATGCTCAAATTCATCACCGGTGATGTTGATCTGGCCGGAGACTTCCGTATAGAACGGCAGGGCAAAGAACAGGGCTGGGCCAAGATCAAGCTGATTCCCAAAAAACCCGAGCCGAGTCTGGTCTTGGCCTATATCTGGGTCGATGAGGACAGCTTTTTGCTCAGGCAGATCCTCCTGGTGGATTTTTTCGGCAACGGCAATCAGCTTTCCTTTTCAAACCTGGAGTTGAATGTTGCGCTTGACGATAACTTGTTTGAATTCACCCCGCCCGAGGACGTCATTGTCCGGGAAAATCCTGATCGGTAAGAGTGACGGATGGGACGTTTGTTTAGGATATAGGATATAGCATGCTGGAGCAATTATGGCAGGACAGCCTCAATCTGAAGAATTGAACGAACTGCTGCAAATCCTGAAAAAATTACAGGCCTATCTTGCGGACGCCGATTTGGAGCAGCTGTTGACAGGTGACGTACAGCAGCAGCCCGGGAATGATATCCGGGCCTTGACACGCAGCGCTGCAGCCCTTCTTGCGGGAAGTCCGGAGCCGACTCTGATTTCGGACAGGGATGGAGCTTTTGTGTACGCCAATGCCGCTTTCACGCGGATCTTCGGGTGGAGTTCAGATGAAATAAAAAAAAATCAGTCGCTATTTCTCCCGGAGGAGCAGCGGCCGCTCATCCAATCAAAGATGCGCGAGGCACAGAACAGAGTCGCCCAGCTTCGCTTTGAAACGCAGATCCTGACCAAAGACGCTCAGCTGCTGGACGCCTTGCTCAGTATCGGATGCATTCAGGGAAGCGATTCCAATGTATCGGGTCTGCTGCTGCATTTAACCGAGATAAGCTCCTACAAAAACGTTGAAAAAAACCTGCGCCAAGCCCAGAAAATGGAGGCCTTGAGCAACATGGCCGCTGGAATCGCCCATGAATTTAATAATATTCTTATGGGCATTCAGGGACGAACCTCCTTGACCCTTATGGAACAGGAACTTTCGAACAGTGCCTATGATCACCTGAAAGAAGTTGAAGCGTACATCTATCGAGCTTGCGGCCTGACCCAGATGCTGCTGTCCTTCTCCAGGGGTGAAAAGCTGGACTATCAAACCGCTGATCTCAATGAAATCGTTGCAACCAGTGTGGATATGTTCGGCCGGGCCCGGCAGGAAATCACAATCCATTTCAAAGAGCAGCCGGACATCTGGTCTGTAGAAGTCGACCGGGATCACATTGAGCAGATTTTGATGAATATTTTTGTCAATGCCTGGCAGTCCATGCCCAACGGGGGGGAGCTCTATGTCGAAACCCAAAACACCATGTACGAAGACCCTTCGCCCAGCTTTTCAGAACTTGTCCCCGGGAGATATGTCAAAATAACCGTGACGGATACTGGATTCGGCATGGATGAGGAGACTCTGGAACGGGTTTTCGAACCCTTTTTCACCACCCGTGAAAATATAGGCGCCGGTTTGGGGCTTTCCTCGGTCTATGGAATTGTCAAAAATCACCAGGGGCACATCAACATCAGCAGCAGACAGGGAAAGGGCACCACGGTCACAATCTATTTTCAGGCCCGGGATGCCGAACTGGAAAAGACTCCGGGCCAAAAGACGCAGGTCCTGGAAGAAATGCAGACCGGATCTGAAACGATCTTGGTTGTGGATAACGAACAGATGATCATTGATGTCAGCCAGAAATTGCTGGAAACCCTGGGGTATGAGGTTCTGACTGCACTCGGCGGAAAATCAGCCCTTGAAATTTACGAACGGGAGAAAGAGGCCATCGATCTGATTATTCTGGATATCGTCATGCCGGATATGGGAGGCGACGAGGTCTATCCGATATTGAAGTCCATGAACCCCGAGGTGAAAGTCCTGATTTCCAGCGGCTACAGTATCAGCGGAGTGGCCACAAAGCTTTTAAGCCAGGGATGCAGCGGCTTCATTCAAAAGCCCTTCAACTTGAAACTCCTGTCGCACAAGGTCCGGGAAGTCCTGGACAGCCGGGAATCCCAAAAATAAGCAGGGCCGGCATGAATTAGAAAAGAAAGGTCTTGTCCTTGTCCCGGCCTTTCTTCAAGCGCAGCCTGTCCTCAATCGCATCAATCCTGTCCTGAGCCGCTTTTTTCTGGCTCTCGCGATCTGCTTTCTTCAAGACCGTTTTCAAGAGGTTTCTGGCGGTCCCCAGTTCCCCCCTTTTTTCATAGATCAAGGCCGAACGATACATAGCGGTCACCGCCCAGATTCCCTCTTCAGGAAATTCCCAGGCCAGCTTCAAGTAATATTTCAGGGCCTGAAGTTCATCCCCGGATTTTTGCGCTCCTTCTCCGAGCCAGAACATGATTTCCGCCTGCAGGGTCCTATCGAAATCTCCATGATGCTCCCACAGTTCCTCCAGGGTCTTCTGGGCCCATTCCCAGTCGCCGCGGCGCTGGGCGAGGAGGGCGATCTTCAGTTTCTTTTCCGGGGTCAAGCCCTGGGGAAATCTGAGCAGCAGCTGCTGATAGGTCTTTAGGGACTCATCGAGCCGGTTCAAGTCCATCAGCAATCCGCCCTTGGCCTGGAAGTACTCCAACTGCTCCTTTTTGGACAAGATCTCAGGGTTCATATGCTGCAGATAGTCCCAGGCGATCCGCGTTCGTCCGGTATCATAGGCCTGCCGGGCCAGATAGAGAAGGGCCCGGCTGCCTAAAGACGTCCTGGGAAACAAGAGCCCGGACTCCTTGGCAAGCGAGGCGGAGGGCTTGTCCCGCCAATTGGCATGCTTCAGGGCATAGCTCAAAAACATGTCCAAAGGATACAGCTGGTGCGCCTCCCTCAGGGTTCTCTGTTTTTCAATTCGGACCCAAAAGGGGAGCTGCAGGCCGGTTTCCGGCTGTGATCCGGCGATGGCAGCCAGAGAGGAAAGCAGCAGCCTTGTGCTCGTATTTCGGTCCTCCTCGGAAAAGCAGTCTTCCAGCGAGCTGAATCCGGAAACAAGAGCCCCGAACTTTAAGGACAGAGGAACTGTATCCAAATTCAGGCGGCTCCAGATCTCCCGGGCCAGATCCAAACGTTCGCTTATCAGGGCATAGGCAAAATAAAACTGGTTGAGGGCCTCTTTGACGGTCTGACTCAAAAGGGCTGAATTCAGTTCGTTTTCCAGGGTTTCCAAGGCCTTTTCCGAGGACATATTGTGCAGTTTATTGGTGTAGCTCTTCCAAGACTCCAATCCGGGATGAGCGATTGTCCAGACGCCTCGATCCAGACTTCTGATGGTAGGTTTCAAAATCTCCATTGCCGACATATATTTGGGATACTTGGCTTGGATATTCAAGACTTCAGGCCGGAGAGGATCAATGTCACGCTCGAGGATTTCGCTCAAAATTTCACTCAAGAGCTGTCGAAATTCTGCAACGGCGAGACTGTCCAGGTTTTTTTTCAAAAAATGAATATCCCCGATGGAGAGAGCAGCCAGTATGCGAATGCTTGTTTTACGTGTTTGCTCATCAATGCTGAGCTCATTCAGGCCGTCTGGGACGCCAGGCGGAGGATAGCGGCCGGAAAGTCCGGATTGCAGAGTCTGCCACAGGGAATCTCCGTCCCTCCAGATACGTACTGCCTGATCCACAGCCTGGAGCAGCAGTTGCCTCTGACCCTCGGTAGCCTGAAGTTTTCCATTATAACAATGCTCAAAAAACCATTTCAAGAGGGTCGTTTTCCAGAAAAACTTGAGCTCGGGTTCAGCGTCAAAGGCCTGCCGCCTGTTTGTTTGGTCCATAAGTCCGGCGGCCCTGGAATACGTCAGCAGAGCCTCCAGGGTGCGGTTCATGGCGCGGAAAGCCCGGGCTTTGGTCCAAATGCGCCGGGCTTCAAGAGCCTGGCCGGGAAAAGAACCATATTGATCCAGGATGCGAAGAACCTTTTCAGGGTTGTTCGATTGCAGCAAAAGATCAGCGCGATGCAGAAGGGTCTCGGGAGACGGGGCGTCCTGACTGAGTTCGGATTCAAGCACATCATAGGCCTGAAAATTTTCCAGCCATTCATTAAAGCTGTCCTCGGCCTGAGCACAGGAGACCCAGAGCAGGGACACGAGCAGGAGGCAACATGCTGTTTTCATCATCCGGTGGATAGGCATACAAATCTCTCAAGGTAAAAAACTGGAGAAAATGGGACCCTGAAACAGAGGGAGTATACCCAAAAAGAGAGAATTCTGTAAAGCCGCAACATCCGTCCCTGAGGAGCAGAATTAAGTCAATTAAAAATTGACTTAATGTTTATTTAAAATAAATGTTTATTTTTATACAACTTGAGCTTTACTGATTCGGCTTGGCTTTTATTGAAATACAGACCGTGAACCTTTGAATCAGCAGTCCTTGTCGAAAAAACAAAATTGGATCAGTCAGGATTCTGTCTTTGAAATCAAAGGACATGGACAATCAGTCTTGGATCAGTACATTCTGTGCGGCAAGGGTTCAGAATCAAGCAATCAAAAACATCTTACCCATCGGCAGCCAGTACAGGGCAATACCAAAGAGGGCGGCGGGCCGGCATTCCTTCAAGTAATACTTCACCTCTGTATTAAAGTTTACATAATTTACATTATGGGACAAATACGGTCCCAAGCTGAGTCAGGGGTTCAGGGATTTTCGGGGACAAAAGCCCCAGGTGCTTTTCCTTGTTATTGGATTCGGTCCCACCCGGACGCAAAAAAAATGCGCCATCCAGAAAACTGGATGGCGCATTTCACACCCCTTCTTGTTATCGTCGGGGTTTGTTTCGCTCCGCTCGCAATGACGGGTTGAGAACTTTATTGCTTACTGGTTATGCATTTTTGATGTGGACCCGCCATGTTTTTGGGTCGGTACAAAGAGCTTATGCATATCCTCCATTTTCGACTTTTTTTCGGACAAACGGGACAAGTCCTCCCGCATTGATGAGTTCTTTCATAAAAGGCGGTGTGGGGAGAGTATGATAGGAGCGCCCTTTTGTAAGATTGTGGATTTGACCGCTATCCATATCAATCTTCAATTCATCTCCGGATTCTATGTCGGCAACAGCTTCCGAAGATTCAAAGATGGGGAGCCCCATGTTGAAGGCGTTTCGATAAAATATGCGGGCGAAAGACTCAGCAACCACTCCGGATAAGCCGGCTGCCTTGATGGCAATCGGGGCATGCTCCCGGGATGATCCGCAGCCGAAGTTTTTACCGGCGACAATAAAATCTCCTGCTTGAAATCGATTGGCAAAGTCCGGATCAGCGTCCTCCATGACGTGCTCCGCCAGCTCGGCCGGATCGGATGTGTTCAAGTATCGTGCCGGGATGATCGCATCCGTATCAATATCGTCTCCAAATAAAAAACTGTAGCCTTTAAGTTCCATAGTTGTATCCTTTCACCTTATTCGCCGGCGACCTCAGCCGGGTGTGTAATATGGCCGGTTATTGCGCTGGCTGCTGCAACCGCAGGAGAAGCCAGGTAAACTTCACTGTTGATATGCCCCATTCTCCCCAAAAAATTTCGATTCGTTGTTGAAACCGCTACTTCCCCATCCGCTAAAATTCCCATATAGCCCCCTAAGCACGGGCCGCAGGTCGGAGTTGAAATTGCTGCTTCCGCTTCGGTGAAAATATCGAACAAGCCTTCTTTCAACGCAGTCTGATAGACCTCCTGACTTCCTGGAATAATGATGCAGCGAATTTCGGGACTGACTTTTTTCCCTTTCAGGATTTGGGCCGCAACCCGTATATCCCCAATCCGACCGTTGGTGCAGGAACCAATGACCACCTGGTCGATGGCAACATCGGCCAGTTCTGTAACCGGCACTGTATTTTCAGGGAGATGCGGTTTGGCTACTTGCGGTTCCATCCGGGAAACGTCCCATTCATAAACTGCCTGGTATTCTGCATCAGAGTCAGCCTGATAAAAATGATACGGGCGTTTGGCTCTTGTCTTGACATAATTTTCAGTGAGCTCATCGGGTGGTATGATGCCCACTTTGGCTCCGGCTTCTATGGCCATATTGCTGATGGTAAACCGGTCATCCATAGGCAGATTCGCAATCGTCTCACCAGTGATTTCAAGAGCTTTGTAGCGCGCCCCATCAACGCCTAATTGGCCGATGGCGTAGAGGATCAGGTCTTTACCGCCGACATGGGGCCTTAATTGGCCTTTGTAAATAATTTTTATTGATTCGGGGACCTTAAACCAAGCTCGTCCGGTGACCATGGCCGCTCCCAGATCAGTGGAGCCCACACCGGTGGCAAAAGCCCCCAAAGCGCCGTAAGTACAGGTATGGCTATCGGCGCCGATTATCAAATCGCCGGGAAGAACAAGTCCCTGCTCCGGCAGCAGGACGTGCTCGATCCCCATCCGGCCGACTTCCCAATACCAGGGCAATTCGTGTTCGCGCGCAAAGTCTCTGAGGATTTTGGCTTGCTGTGCGCTTTGAATATCTTTGTTCGGCACAAAATGGTCCGGAATAAGGGCAACTCTTTGCGGATCAAAAACTTTCTTGCCTCCGGCTTTGTGAAAAACATCGATGGCAATGGGTGCGGTGATGTCATTGCCGAAAACAAAATCCAATCGGGCCTCAATGAGCTGCCCCGGCACAAGCTGATCTGCTTGGGCATGGGCGGCGAGAATTTTTTCGCTGATAGTCATCGGCATGAGCTATACTCCTGCTGGTAAGGAATTTATCCGGAAATCATAGGGGCTAAAAAAGTCACGATCTCCGGGAACAAGATCAATACGAGTATGGTTCCCAGTATGGGAATCAGAAAAGGAAACAGGGCCGACACAACTTGTTCGAAGGTGAGATTTGTTATTCCGACAAGGACATAAATGACGTTGCCAAAAGGTGGAGTTATAACGCCTACAGAGAGCGAAATAACCATAAATACTCCGAAAAAAAGAGGATCAATTCCTAAAACATTGACCATGGGGACCATGATTGGAGTAAAAATGAGAACAGACTCGATCACGGACATGAAGCATCCGATGATTAAAAAGAAAAACATCAGTATAATCAAGAGAATAGTGGTATTCGTCGTGAGTTTCACCACAGATTCAGCCAGAATCATCGGTATCTGCAAACGGACCAGCAGCCAGCCGTAAAGCCCGGCAATTGCAATAATAAATAGAATAATAGCTGAAAATTCAATTGTATTTTTGAAAACATCCAACAGGTCGTTCCAGCTGACGTCTTTATAAATAAATTTTCCAAGCACAATGGCATACAAGCTGGCGATTGCACCGGATTCAGTGGGAGTAAAGAAACCTCCCCATATTCCTCCCACAATAATTAAGGGGGTAAACAAGGACAACACGGCTTTTTTGCCTAAAGAAAAAAATTCTTTGACCGGAGGGCGAACCTGAAGCGGCATTTGAACCCGGTAGGACAGAATGATCGTGGTGATCATCAAAGATCCGCCCAAAATAACTCCGGGAACCAAACCTCCGATAAAAAGCGCCCCTACACTCACGTCCCCCAGCCATCCATAGATAACCATGGCCACGCTGGGAGGTATAATGGGGCCAATGACGGATGAAGCTCCGGTAATCCCTGTCGCATATTTGAGCGGATATCCCTGATCACGCATGGCTTTTATCTCTAAGGCGCCCAGGCCGGCAGCATCGGCTACGGCTGTCCCGGACATCCCGGCAAAAATCATGCTTGCCAAGACATTCACATGCCCAAGCCCTCCTCTGAGGTGGCCCACCAGTGAATTGGCAAAATTAAAAATTCTGGGGGTCACTGAGCCCTTGTTCATGACATTTGCCGCGAGAATGAAAAAAGGCACCGCCAGAAGAGGAAAACTGTTTACCCCATGCATCATTTTCAAGCCCAGCAAGGTATAGGGTATGCTCAAAAGATCGTTTTGTACCCAGAGCACGGTCAGGGAGGTCAGACCGATAGAGACAGCGATGGGAACGCCTATAGTAAAAAAGATCAAGAGCAGTCCGATAAAAAAAATGAGCATTAGCATGAAAATTGTTCTCTTCTTTTAAGTCGATGGATGTTTTTCGAATAAATTTCTAAGGGTGCCTATGAGTTGCTGGGCATGAAAAATCAACATGCCGGTGCAGCCTAAAAAAAGTCCTAAATAAAAATAACTGATACTGATTTCAAGAGCGGTTGTTTTTGAAGGATAGCTGACGATCATTATTGAGAGGGTACCGAACCAGACAGCCAGAAGGAAGAGAGCACACAATACATCAATCAAAAGCTTCAGACCGTAGTATGGTTTCCCTCTGAGATGTCTCGGCAAAATATTGATGAGGATATGCGAGCCTCGAAACCAGGCCGACGCCGATCCCAAAAAAACCGTCCAGACGCAAAAAAACCGGGAAGCCTCCTCAGCCCAGGTCGTTGGGTATTGAAAGACGTTGCGGGCGGCAACCTCAAGCAACACACAGGCCATCATACCTAAAAAGCAGAGCAAAGCCCCGGCATCATAGAATCGTACAAGTATTCGCATTGCACCGTTTATCCAGCGCCGGTTGTCGTAAAGACAACCGGCGCAAGGCTAAAGTATGGATTATTGATTTACAATTCGTTCAATTTCTTCGGGAACTTCGGGTGCCAAATCAGCAACAGCCCGATCGATGGCCGGCATGGCCGCCGCCCGGATAGCATCTTTGTCCGGCTCGATAAATTTCATACCCTTCTTTTCAAGCTCAGTCCGGTAAAAGGCATCTTTTTCGTCTTCAACTTGGGATCCGTAGGCTCGTGCTTCATCAACGGCCTTTTTGATAAGCTCTTGATCTTCTTTTGAAAGACCGTCAAACCAGACTTTGCTGGCCACCCAGTGCCAGGGGAAATAGACATGATTGGTCAAAATGACATAATCCTGGACTTCCCAGAGTTTGCGGGAGTATGGCGAAGCAAGTGAATTTTCATGGGCTTCCACCTGCCCGGTTTTCATGGCCAGGTAAATCTCCGGAGCAGGGATGACTGTAGGCAAAGCCCCGAGTTCTTTCCAGACATCTACCCAGATAGGAATGGCGGGCAGTCTCATTTTCAGGCCTTGAATATCTTCTGGTTTGACAACCTTTTTGTTGGTGGTCATATGCCGCCCTGCTCTCTTTTGCGGACCAAAGTCGATAACTCCTCCCTTTTTTTCTGCCAGCTCCCCGATTTTTTGACCCAGAGGACCTTCAAGATAGGTCTTTACGCTCTCCCAATCAGGAAATAAAAAAGGAATTGTGACCGGATCATACTCTTTTGCAAACATGGTTCGAAAAATACCGCCGGTTAACGCCATTTGGGTTTGACCGATTTCCATCAACTCGAGTACGGCCTTTTCCTTTCCAAGCTGACCGCTCAAGAAAATATTGACCTCCATTCTTCCATCAGAGGCTTCTTCAACGATTTCTTTGAATTTCTTGACGGCAGCTTCTTCAGAACCTCCCGGTTTCATGGTATTATTGATATCAATACTGATCTTTGCCGCCCCTGCAACCCCGAGCATGCAGGACAGGGCCAGGACTGTAACCAAACTTAGGAAACTTTTTTTGAATTTCATTGTACAACTCCTTGTTTTAAGATTTTCATGCAGTCTTTGCGTAAAGACGACTCATAAAAACACAACTCTATAGGACGCCTCCTTGTCTTTTAGATATTGAAAATGCGCCTCCTGAAGAGGCTGCCGGATACGCCTGTATTATTCGACAACTTTTTGCTCAAACAAAGCATCGATTTCTTTTTTCGTATACCCAATTTCTTTAAGAACTTCAAGAGACTGTTCGCCCAGCTGTGGTGAGGGACGTCGCAATTGTGCCGGAACATCAGAAATTTTCAAGGGAAAACCGGGCATCTTTACGGCACCTCCCGGCTGTTCAGACTCGAGGACCATTTCCTGGTGCAGCACCTGAGGATCGGAAAAGGCCTGTTCCAAATTATTCACGGGTCCGCAGGGAACCCCGGCGTTGTTCAGAATTTCAATCCATTCCGCCCGTGTTTTCTGCTTGAGTGCATCAGATACGATCCGGTTGATCGCGGTCCTATTCTGCCTTCTCTTTTCCTGATTATCAAAACGCGGGTCCGAGGGAAGGTCGTCTCGGCCAATGGTCTTGCATAAGGCCAGCCAATTCTTCTCAGTACTCGGGGCAATTGCAATTGGAAAATCTGAAGCCTTAAAAAGGCCGTACGGGGAAACTACCATGTGGTCGTTGCCATTCCTCGGAGGCAGCTCCCCAGTGGCAAAATAGGCTGCCGAAGCAAACGTGAACATGCTCATAATGCCGTCCACCATGGCTGACTGCACTTCGTGCCCCTGGCCGCTGACGTCCCTTTCCCGCAAAGCTGCCAAGACGCCAAAGGCGGTATACAGCCCAGCGATGGTATCGGTTATCGGAATTCCGGTTCGAAGGGGTTCCATATCCTGGGATCCATTCAAACTCATAAAGCCGGACATGGCTTGAGCGATAAAATCAAAAGCAGGGCGGTCTTTGTAGGGCCCTGTCTTGCCAAAGCCGGAGACTGCAGCATAAATCAATTGCGGATTGACTTCTTTCAATTGCTCATAGCCCAATCCCAGTCGTTCCATGACCCCCGGGCGGAAATTTTCTACCAGGACATCAGCCCACTTGACCATTTTAAAAATGAGTTGTCTGCCCTGCTCTGTTTTCAGGTTGACGACAATACTCCTCTTGTTCCGATTGAGATTCACAAAATAGGGATTTTCTTCCTCTTGACGGAATATTCCTGCAACTCGAGACGGATCACCCCCGGGAGCCTCGACTTTAATGACTTCGCAGCCGAAATCGGCCAGGATCATAGTACAAAATGGTCCGGACAGGATTCTTGAAAGATCCAATACCTTAATTCCTGAAAGTGGCATGAACGTTCTCCTTGAATCAACTATGTTTACAAAGAGTGATGACAAACTTTTAAAGCTTCCCCAGGATCTCGCGGTCCACTCTTCATGACCTGTCCCGGCAATGTTTGCCCCAGTCTTTTTTCAAGCAATTTAGCTGCCTGAATGAGCGACAAAAGATTGATTCCGGTTTCTATTCCCATATCCTCAAGCATGTAAACCACATCTTCCGTCGGCAGATTCCCTGCAGCAAGAGGAACGTTCGGGCACCCTCCAATGCCTCCAAGAGCGGTATCAAATACTGTTGCTCCGGCTGTAAGAGCCGCATACAGGTTCGTCATGGCCGTCCCTCTGTTATTGTGAAAATGCAGAGAAAAATCCACGTTGAATTGTTTTCTGAAATCCTGAACAAGCCGGGAAACACGGGGCGGAGTCGCCATGCCGGTGGTATCCGCCAATATAAGCGAGTCAGCCCCACGCGAGACAAATGCCTCGGCCAGGCTGAAGACATCCGCAGTTGGAACATCCCCCTGATAGGGACAGCCAAAAGCAACAGCCAGGGCTCCAGTGACGCGCCTGTTCTTCTTCCGTGCCAGATTGAATATTTCATCTAAATCAGCGGTTGATTCTTTGATGCTTCTGCGAACATTGGCCATATTATGCTGTTCGCTGGACGAAATCACAACCACTAATCCGTCGACACCTGCCTCAATGGCCAGTTGCGCTCCCTTCAAATTGGGCACTAATGCAAAATGAAGACAAGCAGGTCGCGGGGCCGTTTGAATCACTTCTGCCGCATCCCGCATCTGGGGAATTGCTTTTGGACTGACGAACGAGGTCGTCTCCATTTCTTGAATTCCGGAGTCTACAGCCGCAGCAATGATTTCCCGCTTATGCTCCGTGGGGACGAAATCCGGCCAGGACTGGAATCCGTCTCTTGGCGCGACTTCTCGAATTTTTACCTGGTTTGGCAGCTCCATATCAACCTCCAAGGTGAATGGCTAGGGACTATCCTGAAAAAATGGATATGAAAAAACGAATTGGAGTCTCCGCGAGTCTAACAACAAGGTATCCACACATACTAGGTTGTTCTCTTCTTTGTCAAGACATCCTGAACTTTTTTCATATTTATTTGCTAATACTTTGAATTTGCAGCTTTTTGCCTTCGGAAAGGCCCTTGATGCGTTTCGGGGACTGGAGGGAGATTGTGAGCGGAAGGGGCGGATTGGGATTTGGATTTTTCGGGATCAAAATCGCTATCGATATCGAAATCGATTCCAGTTTTTCGAGTCCATGCGCCATGTCACTTCGATCCCGACAAACCTGTCGATATCAGATCAACCGTTTTGCAGTATAGAGATATTTATCCGATCTATAGTACATATGAGTAACAGCTTGAGGTATATCAGTACTGGAAAAATATACATTATGTACATAAAAAAGTGGAAATCCAAAATCAACATCGAGTATAGATACCAAGTCAAGATCAGCCTTTAAAGCCTGAACTGTTTGTTCCATATATTTCAATTCTATGTTGCATTTATCTTGATACAAATCAATAAAAGTTCTTTTTTCCAGCTGATCATTTGAAATTTTCTTCAACAAATGAACCGGAGCATATGTCACAAAGTATGAGACGGGTTCGTTTTTCAATTTCCGGACTCTTTTGATTCGCTCAACGTATTCAACTCCTAAAATATCGTGCACCGGTTTTGGACAGGAAATCACCTGCCTGTCTAAAACTTCAACTTTGATATTAAATTTTTTCCCAGTTGCAGTATTTACCCAGGTTCGGAAATCTCCGGTAATCTCAATTTCAACGAATTCATCATCCTGTAACGCGACTTGGGCCCGCATGCCCCGGCGCGGTTGAATAAACCCGTCTTGCGCCAGGATATCGGTCACGTGCCGTATGGTGATATTGCTGACATTGAATTCTTTTGCCAGATCCTTTGACGAGGGAAGTAAAGAACCGGGGTCGTACTCATGCCTGGCGATCCGGCCCTTGATTGTTTCCGCGATTTGGATAAAAAGGGGTGTCGTCCGTTCTTGCATAGTCATAGCGCAGTCAGTCAAGCGGGGCTGAAAGCTCCTCCCCGCTAATCGATTCAAAGAAGGGCCTGTGCAAACTGCATGCCTCAGGAATGCCCGCAAAGGACTGCCAAAATCGTGGCTTTTCCCTTTTGGGCTGCAACAAGATGCGGGGTGTTGGAAAGGTAGTGAGCGCTGTCACCCGACTCCAGTTCATATCTGTCTTCGCCGAATTTCAATAAGACACGCCCTTCCATGACATAGATAAACTCTTCGCCGTCATGCATCGTAGTCTCTTCGTCCGGATTTTCTTCCAGATTGACAATCAGGGCCTCCATATGCCGGCCCTTCACTTCAGGGGCCAGGCTCTGATAGGTGTAGAGCTGCTTCTGGCCTTTGGGGAACGTGCTCCGATCGATATCCTGGCGCTGATCTTTCCGGGTGATGGAGCACTGGGTGCTGCCTTCACCGGAAACCAGGCGGCTGAAAGCCCCGTCCAGGGCCTTGGACAGCTTCATCAGGGCGCCGAGCTGAGGTTGGAAGACCCCCTGCTCCATGTTTTCGAGAAATTGAATATCAAATCCGGTCGCTTGAGAAAGATCTTCCAGAGAAACCCCTTTTTCTTCCCGCAAACGCTTGATGCGGTTCCCGATTTCCTGGACCTGTCTTGAACCGGAATCCGGCATCTCTCCGGTCAGGTCTTCAAAATAGTCCACATTGATATGCGGCTTGGTATTATTTTTCTTCTCCATATCAGTCTCCCTTGCTCATTCGTCGTGCTCCCCTTCTCAGCAGAAAGCTTGTGGACCTTCCTGGAAAATCATTCTCCAAGACGTTGAAAAAACATTCAGGGCCGGTACTGCTCCGGCAGCACGGCTGTCTTTCCCCATTCCGCCGGGATTTTTTGACCGGGTTTCTCGCCCATTTTTTCCTTGCGGGTTTTCAACCCGGGCCTGGCGAATTTCATATGCCCTTCTTTCAGAGTACGTCCGTTGACCACGGCTTCCGAACGCAGCCTCCTGCCGATGGTTTTCTCCATTTTTTTACCCAGCCAGAGTATTCGGTCGACATCATAGCCGTGCTTTAGGCCCATTTCATCGACCTGGACCAGAAGATCCTCCAGGCAGATGAGTCCCACATATCTGGGATCCTCGTAATAGTACTCGCCGGTGCCTTTGACCGGGGTATCATCCAGGAAATTGGCCGGTTGTCCGCCCAGGCCGCCCAGGGTTGCTTCAAAGTGGGTGATGCCGGCCTGCAGGGCGGCCAGAACCGAAGCCGAAGCCAGCCGTTTGGTTTCATGATAGTGGGCGATGTGCAGATCGGGATTGGGCATGGCGTCGAGGATCATGGAAAAATAGCGATAAACTTCCGGAGCCGAGGCGCTTCCGTCGTGATCCGCATGTTCAATGTCATGGGCGCCGATTTCCAGCCAGCGCTTGGAAAATTCCACGGCGTCTTTGAGCTCGGTGGCCCCGCCGATGGGGCTGCCCCAGATCGTGCTCACGGTTCCGCACATTTTCATGCCTGCAGCATTGCATTTTTTGATGCAGTTTTCCGCTTCTTTCCAATATTCCGGCAAGGTGGTGCCGGAGTTGGCAAAATGATGCTCTTCCTCTGTGGAGACCATCATCAAGAGACGATCCGGGCCGATGCCTTTCCGGCAGAGCTCTACGGCCCGATCCACTGCCGCCTCGCGAATGGTAATGCAGGTCAGGGTGAGTTCCTCATAATTTACGCCCTTTCTGGCGCATCTCTTTTTGAACCAGTCGCTTCGCAAATGGGCCAAAAGCTCTTCCGCGTCCTTGAACTGAGGCATAAAAAAGGGATTGCCCAGATTGGTGACCTCAATGTCCCGGCAGCCGGCGAAGATGAGTTCTTCCAGATAGAATTTCTTGGCGGCCGTGGAAATGAATTTTTCTTCGTGCTGGAAGCCGTCCCTGATGGTGATGTCCCCGATGATGACTTTTCCGGGCATCCTGGGAAAAATTTTCCAAAGATCGTATTCGCCCATAGTCTCAACTCCCTCTGTTTAGTGGATTATCGGTTAATCTCTGTCATTGAAGGCAGATGCAACCGCAATTCATGCCAACTTCTGGTATAGGTGCAATTCATTTAGCGCTTTATTCTTGAAAGCCGAAACTGCTGTTGAAGGTCCGGATTATTTCCCTTTGTACACGGGTTTGCGTTTTTCCCGAAATGCAGCCAGACCCTCCAGGCGGTCCTGGGTGGGGATGGTGATCCAATAGGCATTGGATTCAATGGCCAGTCCGGTATTGATATCGGTCTCCATTCCCTTGTTGATGGCGTATTTGGCCTGAGCCACCGCAACGGGACCGGTCTCGCAGATCATGCCGGCCATTTTGCGGGCTTCGGCAAGCAGGGCGGCCTGGGGGCAGACTTTGCTCACCAGCCCGATGTCCAGGGCTTCAGCTGCGCTCACCCTGCTCCCGGTGAAAATCATTTCTTTGGCCTTGCTTCGGCCTACCAGCCTCGGCAATCTCTGCGTTCCGCCGCCGCCCGGAATGATGGCCAAACGGGTTTCCGTGAGTCCCATGCTTGCGTTTTCCGATGCGATGCGGATATCGCCGGCCAGGGTCAATTCCGTTCCCCCTCCCAGGGCAACCCCGTTTACCGCCGCAATGACCGGTTGATTCAAATTCTCGATCGCAGTGAAAAGGTCTCTTATGGTGGTGATGAATTCCTTGACCTGGACTTCGCTGAGGCTGGTACGTTCCTTGAGGTCCGCACCTGCGCAAAAAGCCTTTTCCCCGGCGCCGGTGATGATGATCACCCGAACCTCGGCACGAAAGCGCAAGGCTTTGATCTGCTCCCAAAGGGCGTGAAGCATGGCGAAATTTAAAGAGTTCATGACCTCGGGCCTGTTCAGGGTCAGGGTCACGATTCCATTGTCTTCTTCGTGTAGCAGTATCTCCTCGCTCATGTCTCCCCCTTCGCGTAGCCTGCTTTGGCGCCTTTAAGAATAAGCTATTGATTTTATATCAGAGAATCAGATCTTATTCCTTGTTTTATCAATCGCAGATCCACAATCCAAAGTTCATCAGCACCCGATATGCCTGGAAATAACCAGGCGCTGGATTTCCGAAGTGCCTTCTCCGATGTCCAGAAGTTTTTGGTCCCGGTAGAAGCGCTCCACGTCATATTCTTTCATGAGTCCGTACCCGCCGTGGATCTGCACGGCCCTGTCCACCACCCGGCCCATGGCTTCGGAGCAGTAGAGTTTGCCCATTGCGGCTTCCTTGGCAAAAGGTTTGTTTTGGTTGCGCAGCCAGCAGGCTTTGTAGAGCAGATTCCTGGCGCACTCGATCTCCATGGCGCAGTCGGCCAGCTTAAAGGCCACAGCCTGAAATTTACTTATGGGCTGGTCGAATTGCCGCCGTTCTTTGGCATATTTCAAGGCCAGTTCATAGGCCCCCTGGGCTCCGCCCAAGCCCATGGCCCCGATGGACAAACGCCCGCCGTCCAGGGTCTTGAGCATTTGATGAAAGCCGTCGCCCTTCTGGCCGAGCATGTTTTCTCCGGGAACCCGGACCTTGTCAAAATAGAGCTCCGCCGTGTTGGAGGAGCGCCACATCATTTTTTTATGCATGGGCACAGCCTTGAATCCGGGGGTGTCCGGTTCGACAATGAAACAGGTATACTCCGGCTTGCCGCTGGGCCGGCTTCCGGTGACGGTCTGTACGGTGACCCCGAGGGTCATGGAGCAGGCCGCATTGGTGATGAATATTTTGGACCCGTTGATCACCCAGTCATCACCGTCCTGGACAGCGGTGGTTTTGCTGCCCCCGGCGTCTGAACCGGCCGTGGGCTCGGTGAGTCCGAAGCCCCACAGCCCTTCGCCTGCGCATAATTTGGGAAGATATTTCTTTTTCTGGGATTCATTGCCGAAATAGTACAGCGGGCCAATGCCCAGTGAATTGCCCGCGGCAATGGTCGCGGCCTGGGAGCCGTCCACCCGGGCGATCTCTTCAACGGCAATGATGTAGGAGAGATAATCCATGGCCTGGCCGCCATACATCTCTGAAACAAACATGCCGAACAGCCCGATTTCACCCATTTTTTTGGTCAATTCAGGCGAAAATTCCTCCTTTTCATCCAATGCAGCGGCAAGCGGTTGAATCTCCTTTTTGGCAAACTTCCGGACCTCCCGGCGAATCATTTCCTGTTCCTTGGATAGTTCAAAATCCATGCTCCCTCCATATGACAGGGTTCATCAAAGAATTGATGCACTCAAACCCCGCAGCGACAGGCTTCAGAGAATCCGCGAATGCTCCTGAAATTATTTGAGGCCACTGAGATTCAAATAAAAGTCCACAACCTGAATACATTCCGGAAGGGAAGTTCATTGTAGCCAAGCCCGGGTTTCTGTCAACTCGGGCCTGCAGGAAAAAGGCCTTCCTGATGCGAAAAAAAAAGCCCGCAAAAAGCGGGCTGTTTTCCTGATAGTGAAAGGAAAAGAAACAGGCACGAACAAAGGGGGCCGGAGCTTATTGCTCCAGTTTGTTGACGGCCTGGGTGAGACGGGAAATATGCCGGCTGGCGTTGCGCCAGTGGACGACACTCCTGGTGGCGGCCTTGTCGTAGACGGCGGTGGCTTTTTGCAAAGCCGATCTGGCGGTCTCTATATCTTTGGCTTCCAGGGCCTTTCGAACGTCTATCACGGCATTTTTAATATGGCTTTTGATCATCCGATTTCTGGATCGGGCCTTGAGGCTTTGCCGGTGTCGCTTCAACGCTTGTTTTGTATTTGCCAAACCACTCTCCTCCATGGAATTGAAGATTGAACGCAGGGGGAAAAACGATGTACAAAAGCAGAGGCATTCAGCCCCCGGTTCTGCAGTACAGCCGGCACGCGGGTGCCCGCGAAACAGAACAACATGAATCTATAGATACTTTTGCGAGAGATGTCAAATGAAAAAAACATTCCCCGCAGCATAAATCACGGTTTTTCCGCCCGGAACTCATTGAGACCCTGGTAATCATTCCGGTCCACCCGTCCGAAGATCTTTTGATCGTTCAAAAATTGTCTGATATTTTCCGCGGCCCGTTTCAGGGCTGCCGTCATGACGCCCGGCACATCGTCGGCATTGTGCGGCGAACCGAGCAGATTGGGCAGTTCAAAAAACGGATAATCAAGCGTAAAAACACCATGGGTACCGGGCTCCTTCCACCAGGTATCGATGCCGGCGCAAAATTTCGGGTTGTCTGCCAGGTGGCGGTACAGGGCCTCTTGATTGATCACATCTCCCCGGGCCACATTGATCAAAATGGCTTCAGGTTTCATCTGTTTGAGCTCCTTTTCGCCGATGAGACCTCGAGTCTCTCTGGTCAGGGGCACGCACAGGACCAGAACATCGGACTCCCGAAGGACGGCCGGCAAATCCTTCATGGTTCCCAGAAAATCGACAGGCAGATCGCAGGTCCCGGAACGATTGATCCCGTAAATTCTCATGCCCGCCGCCTGCATGATTTTGGCCGTCTCCCGGCCGTTGCCTCCCAGGCCGACGATCCCGCAGATCTGATCTTTCAAGGGCTTGTTCAATGTTTCCTGCTCGAATCGACCCTCGGCCAGAAGTCGATGGTTGACCAGCAGAGATTTGGCCAGGCACAGGGTCATGGCCAGGACATGTTCGGCAATGGGCTGGGCAAAGGCGCCGGGGTTGCAGGCGACAATGATCCGGTCGGGGATCTGGTGAAACGGGATGTTGTCCGCGCCGGCAAAGACCGCCTGAATGAAGCGGAGGTTCTGCATTTTTTTCAGGTCTTCAGGCCGGATTTCCCGAATGGACAGGCTTTTACCCAGAACAACGTCGGCTTCGGCCAGGACCCGGTCTTTTTCAGCAGCGCTCAGATCTGGAAGGTAGCTGATTCTGGCAGTCCCGCTCAATACGTCGGCAATGACGTTTTTCTTCTTTTCTCCCGGATCGTAGGCCACAAGGACGTGCTTCGGCATATTTTCTCCTGGATTGATCAAAGTTTTAAACTGATCACTGTTCCAAGGCGGGATATTCAGACGGGTTTATAATTCCCCCTCACAACAGAACTCAACTCGCAATAGAATGTTTCTTTTCTATGTTCCGCATGAGCAGGTGTGAAATTATTCGGTACAAGATGAGCATCGCGAATAGCACACCCAGCAATGCGCAGACGCGCCAGAAAAATGCATTCATCAAAACCTGGCTCTGATCGGCCATTGTAAAGATCCACCCGTCGACCGAATCATTCACATCCTGCATCCCGTCTCTCAAATCTGGCGATCCTAGCAGGTGTTCCGTCGTCGTGAGTAACTCGTTCATTCTCTCCGCGGCAAGCGTCATTTCTTTGGCCGTCTGCTCGTACTCGCGGATGTCAAAGGGACGCCCCTTATTGCCCGTCTTCGACTGCTCCAGGGCCGCAAACCGAGCAAACAGGGTATCCGCCGTCGTGAGCACCTCATGGAATGATTCACTCGCTGGTTTCAGCGACGCGACGAACGTGTCTGCCTCGTCTAGAGCGGCCCGCAGGTTGGCGATTGTCGCATCCGCACCCTGCAAACGGTCATCGAGCCCTGTGAGCATGGCTTGCCGCTCGGCCGCGATGTTTGCGGGTAGTCGCTCGATCTGATCGGTCAGCGAATGCACGTCGGCAAGAGCCGTGTCGAGTTCAGGGGTGGCGACCAAATCGCCCTTCATCGCCGCCACTTGCCACCGGAGCAGCGTGGACTCGCGCTTGAGCCGATAGAACATTCGCTCGGCGAGCAGTCGTGCCTGGTCGACGGACTGCCCCATTTCCCCGATCTCCGCGAGGAGGCCCTGGGCCTCGAGTACCTGGGCGGCGGCCGACCTGCCCCGCCCGATGGCGAAGTTTGAGAAGCGAACAAACGAGGCGCGAACGACTTTCGGGTTCTCCTCTCGCCAGTCCCGCAGCAGAGAGTCAAGAATGCCGAGTTGTTCGGCGGAGAGCACACGAGCGGCGAGCAGCCGCGATTCCGCTCTGGCCTGAGACAGGGCCTCGGCCAGCGCCTGACCTCGCTTTCCGAACACCGCCACGGCCCTGCCGTCGTCGCCCCACTCCTGGCTTACCAATGTCGTGACCACGACCAAGTCGAGCACGCGGGTGAACGCATCGGCATTACTGGCGATGTCGTAAACGTTGCTGGCGTTGTCCACGAGAAGCATCTGTGCCGCTTGGCGCTGCTCGGGATCAGGGTTATCCTCCTGCAAAGCATCGCAGACGGAATAGAGCAGGCCGACGTAGCGGTCGGCAAAACCGCGGGTGAGTGCGTCCAGCTCCGACCGGGTAACTCGTTCGCCAGCCTCCGCACCATCAAGCCGGCGTGAAGGCTCCTCTTTTGCGTCCCTCTGTAGCGTAGCGCATCCCCCCAGCATGAGAACGGCGATACACATCCCCAACAGAGTGATCGTGGCAAGTGGCGATTGAATATTCATCGAGCAGTCCACCTTGTTTTCGCTGACAGAAAACTGATTCCGCTCATCAAACTCTTATACATTCACAGACACATACAAAGTTACCCTTCAGGGCCGATCTCTTTGGTTATATTAAGGCGTGCAGGAGGTGCGTTTCCCTGTTTATCCTGCCCAAAGTAAACTGTACTGTGGGGAAAAGGTATCTCAATTCCCAGTTCGTCGAACTTTAACTTCAATCTTTTTCTGAATTCCCGTTCCAGAAACCATCTATTGAATGGAGAGGTCTTGAATCTGGCTCGCACTATTACCGCAGAATCATCTAATTCAATCAAACCCAATATTTGTAGGTCGCTCCAGATATCCTGGTTTATGTTAGGATCATGCTGCATTTCAGCTGCCACTTGTTTTATAACCTCTATCACTTCATTTATGTTCTCCCGGTAAGCCACGCCGGGCTCCACCACTGCATATCCGAACTCCCGGGTTTGATTGTTCACTGTCTCTATACTGCTCCAGGGAATGTTATACACGTTGCCGTAAATGTCTCTTAGCCGAATAGTTCGATTTGATAGTCCCTCCACCTCTCCGTCGTGCCCTCCCAATATTACCCAATCACCAACATTGATGGTGTTTTCCGCCAGTATGACAAATCCGTTTATAAAATCCTTGACCAGAGTCTGGGCACCGAAACCTATGGCTATACCCAAAATTCCTGCACCTGCCAACAAGGGAGTGATGCTCACACCCAGCTCCGGAAGGATTATCAGTATGGTTACAACAATAAGAACCACGCGCAGGATCTTCCGCAAGAGGGGAAACAGAGTGTTGGCGCGACTGGTAAGCTCCTGGTCTCCTGACAAATGATCCTCCTGTTTGGTCAGATAAGTATTTATTATCCACCAAACAACAATTGCGACCACTATAATAACACCGATAAAGAGCAGCGATATAATTAGCTGCTTCCAGACCGAAAGCCCAACTATGCCAAACAGATTGACATCCCAAATCAAGAGCAGAATCGCCAAGGCAACTGCGGCAATAACAATATCGCTGGCATATTTTAAAGCGAAATGCAGGTTCTTGGTGTCAAAGACCCTGCGATTCAAAAATTTCAAACCCCAAATTGTCAAAACCAATAGGATTACGCTGAGAACGCTCCTGGTAATTAATATTTTAATTCCCTCTGGAGATTTAAGCATTTCCAGGGCGAGAGCATACTTGTCTACAAACCAGGAGCTAATTTTTTGAAAAGACCCTTTTGCAAACGTTACTTCCTGCTTTCCGGATTTTTGATCTTCGGATATAGCCCGGAGGGTTTGCAGCTTGTTCAAAAATTCTTTTCTTTTTTGTTCGTCCTGCAAGACAGTTATAAGTTCATCAAGATCTTGACTGGATACGCCAATCTGCTCCGCATCTTTAATTCGTATATCTGCAGGTTGGGAATTTTTCGTATCTTCTTTTTGAGCATGGACAAAGGACGCAAAAGAAGAAAAGACAATAAGCGCACACAAGAATATCAGAGCCAGGTACCAAGTTGCAAAACTGTAGTTCTTCCCTTTGATTTGAATCCTTTTCGAAACACAAAATCGTGGATATCTAGAAAAAAAGCTCATAGCCCTCCCAAAGGATAAGCCGTGGCTCCGATCGGATAGTCGATGCCACCGACTGGACATGGTCTCTGCTCGTCCATAGCGAACAGGATACCTCAACTTGAGCGAAATGGATAGCCCCTTATCCCAAATTCCGAACTCATTAAGTTATTTGCTGTTATATATCAAAATGTTAAATAATTTTTTGGACACTTTATTGTGAATTGTTTGCAAATCGAGGTTTCAGGTGTCAGCTTTGCCTCTGGCAAATCTGACACATAATTATTTGAATTTACATAGAATATACGACAGAGCTCTATCCCAGATGTTTAATCACATGATTGC
>JAABTT010000042.1 GCA_011389765.1 Desulfohalobiaceae bacterium S24
TCTGCCCATGACCATTCGGGGTTCGGGAACCAATCTGAGCGGGGGCGCCATCTCGGCTTCGGATCATTCGGTGGTCATCTGCACCGGGGCCTTGAACCGGATCCTGGAAATCAATACCCGGGACCTTTTTGCCAGGGTCGAGCCGGGGGTCCTGACCGCCGATTTTGCCGCCGGGGCGGCCGCACATGACCTTTTCTATCCCCCGGATCCAGGTAGTCAGACCGTGCATTGCCGAAATTTTTCAAACAGCCCTGTCCCTGGACGGCACCCTGTCCGGGGAGCACGGCATTGGTCTGACCAAATCCCGTTTTATGGAACAGGAAGTGGGAACGGCAGCCCTGAACTACTCGCGGCGTCTGAAAGCAGGCGTTGATCCCAAAAACCTGATCAACCCCGGAAAAGTTTTTTCCTGAATTTTTTTTTTCGAAGCAAAAAAATTTTAGGATCGGCTCTCGGCATCAGTTGAAGTTTCAAAAGAAAATAACCGATAAATTTAATACAGATCCATGGCTGATATTCAAAAACTCTACCATTCACTCAAGGAAATCGAAGACGAACTGACCCCCTGCATGAAATGCGGCATGTGTCAGGCCGTCTGCCCTCTCTATCTTGAAACCAAGCGGGAGACAGACGTGGCCCGGGGCAAGATAGCCCTGTTGGAATTTATGGCTTCGGAAATGCTGAACGACCCCAAGGCGGTCAAGGAGCGTCTCGACAAATGCCTCTTGTGCGGCTCCTGCGCCGCCAACTGTCCGAGCGGGGTCAAGGTCCTAAATGTCTTTCTCAAGGCCCGGAGCATCATCACCGAATACCAGGGATTATCCACCCCCAAAAAAATCATTTTCCGAGGGCTTTTGGCCAGGCCCAAAGTGTTCGACGCCCTGCTCTCGCTTTCCGCCAGGCTTCAGGGTATTTTCACCAAAACAACAAACCAGAGCCTGGGATCCTCCTGCGCCAGATTCAAAACCCCGCTTCTCGGGGACCGGCATTTCGCCCCTCTGGCCAAAAGCCCCTGGCACAATCAGACGCCGGCCCTGGACAGCGAACCCGGCCCCGGCAGGCCCAGAGTGGCTTTTTTCCCGGGATGTCTCGTTGACAAAGTCTATCCGCGCCTGGCCAAAACCGCGATCCAGATCTTCAGCCATCATCAGCTGGGGATCTATATGCCCAAGGAACAGGCCTGCTGCGGCATTCCTGCTCTGGCCTCCGGCGATCGAGAGACTTTTGTCAAGCTGGCCGCCCACAATATTGAACTGTTTGGCGGGGAACATTCCTTTGACTACCTGATTACTCCCTGTGCGACCTGCACATCCACCATCAAAAAAGTCTGGCCGGCCATGCAGGATTTCTTTCCGGCAACAAGCCGGGACGCCATCCAAAACCTTGCCGGGAAAACCATGGATATCAATGCCTTTCTCGTGGATGTCCTTCAGGTCTCATTGGAGCATCCGACCGGGGAGGACCAGACAAGCATCACCTACCACGATCCCTGCCATTTGAAGAAATCCCTGGATGTTGCCGAGCAGCCGCGAAAACTCCTGCAAGCCAATCCCAAGTATGCCTTCATCGAAATGAAGGACCCGGAACGCTGCTGCGGCATGGGCGGCAGCTTCAATCTCCAGCACTACGATCTCTCCCATCAGATCGGGGAGAAAAAGCTGGAGAATATTCTCAATTCCAAAGCTCAGACCGTAGCCACCGGATGTCCGGCCTGTATGCTCCAGATCACCGATCTGCTCTCCCGGGCCGGCATTAGCGTTGCCGTCAAGCATCCCATCGAGATATACGCCGAAACCCTTGAACTCCGCCGATAAAAAGCTCATCTTTCATCTCGCCTTGCACCAAGCATGGCTTGCAAAAAGCTGGTATGATTGAGCCAATACTTATGTTCAGTGCCTGCTCTGTTCTTCCGCAAGCCTCTTGACACGCTTCTCAAAAGCATCTAACCTTCAATTTCCTAAGAATTTAAAATATTTTTTCCTCGTTTGAATCAGGGGTTCTGCTATGACTCAAGCCTGCGTTCCCAAATGGCTGGAGTGGGCCAGAGAAATTCAGGCCCTGAGCCAGATCGGTCTGACCTTCAGCAGCAACGAACATCAAACAGCCAATTTTCATAGACTTCAGGAGATCGCCGCCGAAATGGCGGGCTTGAATTCCGGCCTTGAACAAGGCGATTTTCTGCAGAGCTTTTCTGCACAACCCGGGTATGCCACCGCAAAAATCGATGTCCGGGGCGCAGCCGTCAGACAGGACCAAATCCTGCTTGTTCAGGAACGCTCGGATCAACACTGGTGTCTGCCGGGCGGGTGGGCCGATGTCGGAGAAACCCCATCGGCCATGGTGGCCAGAGAATTTTTTGAGGAAAGCGGTTTTGTGGTGCACCCCAAGAAGCTCATCGGGGTTTTTGATGCCAACCGCGGCGGGCGCCCCCTGGAATTTTTCCACGCATATAAAGTTGTTTTTCTCTGTGACATCGTCTCCGGTGCAGCCCGGACAAGCCTTGAAACCCAGGCCGTGGACTTTTTCAACTTTGATTCCCTGCCGCCGCTGTCCACGAATAGGACCAATCTGCGGCATCTAGGTGAAATTCGGGCCCACCTCCGGGATGAGACCCGACCGGCGACCTTCGATTAAAAAAGCCTTGTTCCGGCAGGCCGGAACAAGGCTTTTTTTCGTTATGCATTCGCGGTATCCGTCAATCAGGGGGATCCAACTTTACCACTCGGGATGCAGCTCCACCCGCCGGTTCAAGGCCCGGGTTTCCGCATCGAGATTGGAAGCCGCCGGCCGCTCTTCGCCGTAAGCCCTGGTTTCCAGCCTGTCCGCATCGATTCCTTGGTAGAGGAGATACTGTTTGACCGCCTTGGCCCGATTCATGGAAAGCCTTTGATTGTATTCGTCCGAAGCCACGCTATCCGTATACCCCTGAATCGTCAGGGTCACGTCCCGATTCCAATCCATAACTTTGGCAGCCTCATCCAACAAAGATTTATATCGGGGCTTGATTCGAGATTCGTCGGTATCAAAATAGATGGTTCCGATCACCCAACAGCCCATATCATCGACTTTGGCGCCTCTCGGGGTGTCCGGGCAGCGATCCAAATCATTATTCACACCGTCCTGATCACTGTCGCCGACTTCTTCAGGCTCAAGCGCACATCCCCTATCATCAACCGCAACTCCTTTCGGAGTACCCGGACAGGCATCCATCTCATCCGGAACACCGTCACCGTCAGAATCTGTACACAGCTGTTCCGCCCGCTCTGTCGCATAAGCAGCCTTTGCCTTAGCTTCTTCGGGGTTGCAGGGACACAGCTCATTGGCTTCCTGCCAGAGGCTCAGAACCTCAGCGAACTCCTCAGGACAATTCTCTTCCGCCCCGGCGGCCCTGGCCCTTTCAATGGCCATTTTGGCCTGATCGACCTCTTGCGGAGTCTTGAGCATGGCGCAGCCGCTGAAGAAAAAAAAGGACACGATAAAGACAAAGACAATTTTAGAAAGATTTTTCATACCTTCTCCCTCCTTTTAAAAAAATGAGTCGTTGTTCAATGCCCCAGTCTTACACAAGACGGGGAAGATGAATGAATTCACGGTCCTGCTTTCAAAATAAAAAAGCCAAGGGAAAAGACAGTTTTCCACCGCAGCATCGGCCATTGCTGTGCCCGTTCCCTGGATGGACCAGCCGCACCAGGCAAGACCAATAATCATGGTGAAGACCGCTCCACAAATAAGCCCCCAGATGCAATACTTGGTTTTTCCCTATGTTTCTGGTTTCATTTCAAACACCTCCTTGAAGTATCCGGTTATATGGTTTCTCAAAGTGAAGATCAGATTGCTCCCCGTGCAGCACGAACCGCCTCCATAATCATACCGTTCATTTTTGGTTGTTCGTCATGTGTCTGCCAACAATTGAACTACGAATCCAAAAAGGAGCACCTCGCGATTTAAAAATATACATTCAATTATCATGCCAGAGATCCCAAAGGTGGTTATTCCGTGTAAGAACCCAATTTGACTGGATAAAGGATATACAATCAGCATGCTTGAAAAAGAAAAAAAATGGGTATATCTGACCATTGGTCAAATATGCCCATTTTGAAGACCTCCCAATAGAGCATTGGGACAGCTCGCTCAAAGTGAACGGCTTCTCCTCTGGATGAAGGCCTGCGCCCCGGGCACGGCTGGGTCCGTCCCACAGACCGACACGGGGTGCTTGATCAATGTCTGCGCTTGAATTTCAAAAGAAATGCCCGAGTTTCTTTATCATTGTTTATAACATTTTGATTTTCGTAATAATTTTTTTTATTTTCCCTCTTGACCTCTTTCATTTTCGGCTCTATAAACTTCTTCTTTGCGCAATTCATTTTATACAATTAAGAGGGAGGGAATTATGCCTGTATTATGCTCTTTAGGCTTTCATCGTTATAAAACAAACAGTATTTACTGGAAAGAATTAAAAAACGGCTTTTCACGGAAAGGCTACAAGCAAAAGGTATGCGTACGTTGCGGCCTGCATGTTGATGAATATCAACAAAGTATAGATCGGCTTGGAAAGGATTTATTAAAAGAAACATGCAAGTCAACGCATCCAAATTTACAGTTTATTAAATGATAATTTCATTTTTTGTAAAAATTTTAAAACGAATTTTTTTTTTCGTATAATTGATTCCTATCTCATAATTCTATAATTTCATCACATTTTTTTTTTACTTTCATCAAAAAAACGCAACTGCATGTACTATTTCGGCAGTTGCGTTTTTTTTTTATTCTTTTTCCAGATATTCTTTGAAGCAGCAAAATTTTTAAAAGAAACAAAGAATTCCAGCTTTTTGAAACAGCTGCTTGACAATACAAACCATTCATAGTAGGGAGCAGTTGACTCTTTAACTTTCTACTCTTTGGAGACTTCCACGTGACACAGGAAAAAAGCTGGAAACCCTGGGCTCTGCTTTCCCCGGCCCTGACCGCGGTGTTCTTTTTTCTGGTGGTCCCCACCCTGTTTGTCATTGTGTACAGCTTCTGGCTTAGAGCCCCGACGGGGCAGGATATTCCCGCCTTTCAATTCAGCAACTACGCCAAATTCTTTGCGGACATGTTCTACCCCGGCCTGCTAATCCGCACCATTCGAGTCGCCCTGGAGGCCGTGGCTCTGTCTCTCATCATGGGCTACATTCCGGCCTATTTTTTCTCCCAGACCAAAAGCAAGCACAAAAACATGCTCATTATCCTCATCCTGCTCCCCTTCTGGGTCAGCTTCATTATTCGAGCCATGAGCTGGATCAACATTCTGGGCGACACGGGCTTGATCAATTACGTGCTCCTGAAACTGCATATCATCGCGAATCCGATTTCCATGCTCTATAATGAAGGGTCAGTGCTCATGGGCTTGGTCCAATTTCTGCTTCCATTCATGATTTTGAATATCTATGTGAGCCTGGAAGGGATCGATAAAAATCTGGTTCCCGCAGCCAAAAGCCTGGGCTGCACTGAATGGCAGGCCTTCAAGGAAGTCACCCTTCCTCTGAGCCTTCCGGGTGTCAGTGCGGGCAGCCTGCTGGTTTTTGTTCTGGCTGCCGGGACCTATCTGCCGCCCATGATCCTGGGCGGGCCCCAGAACGCCATGATGGCCAATATGGTGTTCAAACGGGTCATCGGGACCCTGGACTGGCCCTTTGGTTCGGCCATCAGCGTCATTCTTCTGGTATTGATCGGACTGATCGTCTACGCCTATAACCGATACCTGGGCATCAGCCAGATCTTCAAGAGTTTGTCCTAAGCGGAAATGGAGCAAAGGCTCCATTTCCGCTTATTTTAAAACAATGAAAGGTTGCATATGTTCAAAATCAAAGGCTGGTCCTTGATCCGTTTTTACACCATCTTGGTGTATATCTGGATGTTCGCCCCCATCGCCGTGGTCATCCTCCTCTCTTTCAATCCTCAGCAGTTCGGGACCTTTCCCATGGAGGGCTTCAGCTTCAAATGGTACGGGGATTTGTTCCATAACACGACCATCATTATGGCCTTTAAAAATTCCATGATCCTCGGCTCACTGACCGCAATCCTGACCACCGCCATCGGCATTCCGGCGGCTATGGCCTTTATCCGTTACGAATTTCCAGGGAAAAACACCCTGAATACCCTGCTTCTGGCCCCGATCATGATCCCGGAAGTCGTTCTCGGGGTCTCCCTGCTGCTTTTCCTGCGCTGGCTGCAGCAGCCCAAGAGCTTTTTGCTGCTCTTGATCGGTCACTGCGTCCTGACCCTGCCCTATGTCCTGCTCGTGGTCCAGGCCCGCCTGGTGGGCATCAAACGCAGCTATGAAGAAGCCTCCCTGACCCTGGGCGCCGGACCCTTTCAAACCTTTCGAGAAGTGACCCTGCCTTTGCTCACCCCGGCGGTCATGGCGGGCATGCTCTTTTCCTTCTCCATCTCCTTCGACGATGTCACCGCGACCCTTTTCTGGGCCACGGCCCAGAGCCAGACTGTGCCGGTCAAGATCTTCGCCATGCTCAGAAACAATATCAGTCCGGAAATCAATGCCCTGGGAGCGGTCATGATTGTCTTAACCGTCAGTATTCCTCTTCTGGCCGGGTATCTCGCCCGAAGATTTTCCAGAAGACTCGAATAATTTTTTGTTCCGGTTTCGCTTTTTTCAAAGCAAAAAAGCGAAACACCAACTGTAAACCTTGAAGGAGGTTGATTATGAAAGACATCGAAAAACAAATCAGCAAGGCCCAGCACAAGTATCTTAACGGAGAGATGAGCCGCCGGGATTTCATCAAGTATCTGAGCATCGCCGGCGCATCCATCGGGCTTATGGGCGGGCCCTTCGGCGCCTCCGCCATGGCTGGAAAATCCATTCGTTTTGACAGTTGGGGTGGGAGCACCTCGGAAGCCTTCAGGGAATTTGCCTTTAAACCATTTGAAAAAGACACCGGAATCGAAGTGATTGAAGGCCAATTCGGAGATATGGACACCTATCTGACCCAGATCAAGGCATCCTATCCGCCGGGCGGCGAATTCAACCTGGCTCATTTGAGCGCTGTTTTTGACTATGCCCGCTATGTAGGCCTGGGATACGATTCCGTCATCGACGAGAGCAAGATCCCCAATCTCAAAAACGTGATGACCGCAATGACCAAACCCCTGCGGGCCATCACCGACGGCAAACTGTCCGCTGTCCCCTTCGACCTCGGACAGACCGGGCTGGCCTACAATTCAGACAAGATCTCCAAAGCCGAGGCGGAAGAACTCGGGGCCGGCATCCTGTTCGAAGACTCCCTGGCCGACAAGATCGGAACCTGGGGTGAATGGCGGACCAATATCTGGTACGCGGCCCTGTATACTGGACAAAATCCGAATGATATCCAGGATCTGGACGCCATCTGGAAGGCCCTGCGCAAACAGCAGAAGCTGGTCAAGAAATACTGGTCTTCCGGGGCCGAACTCATGAGTCTCCTGGCCAACGAGGAAATTTACGTGACCACCGCCTGGTCCGGACGGGTGGCCAACCTCCAGGCCCAGGGCCATCCCATAGGCTACCTCTCCCCTCCGGACACCTACTCCTGGATGGAGTACATCTTTGTGCTCAAAGGAACCGATATGGATGTAGCCTGCAAGCTTCTGAATGCGCTCCTGGAGCCGGAATGCGCCATCGCTGTGGCCGAAGCCCAGAAATATCCGCCGAGCCTGGATCCCACCAAGGTCAAAATGCCGGAAACCGTGCAAAAGCTGCCGGCCTTTGATCCAACTGGAAAACTTGAAGGATATCTTTTTGCTAATCCTGAGTACTGGAACAGCAAGCAGATCGAATGGGCGGAAAAATGGGACCGGATCATGTCCGGAGCCTGATGTGATTCCCGATTGCCGATGTCAGCCTTGCCGCCGGCAAGGCTGACATATAACCTTTGAAAAGAACAGCGGTGCGGTTCGCTGATTTCAATTTTTACTTTAGGGAGTGCAGCTGACTGTGAACCAGCAAATGAACAATTCGATCGTGCAGCTTCGAAACGTGGTCAAGCGCTTCGATGATGTGCTGGCAGTGGAAAAAATGGACCTGGACATTGAAGAAGGAACCCTGGTCACCCTGCTCGGGCCTTCAGGCTGCGGGAAAACAACGATTCTCAGGATGATCGCCGGCCTGGAAGACTGCTCTGAAGGCGACATCTACATCAAAGGCAAACGGGTGAACGACGTGCCGGTGCACAAACGCAACCTGGGCATGATTTTTCAGGATTATGCCCTGTTCCCGCACAAGACCATCTATGACAACGTGGCCTTTGGCCTGAAATACCGCGATGTATCCAAGGCGGAAATCAAGAAAAGAGTAACCCGGGCTCTGGAGACCGTCCGTCTGCCTGGGGTGGAATTCCGAAAACCGGCCCAGCTCTCCGGCGGGCAGCAGCAGCGCATCGCCCTGGCCCGGGCCATTGTCATCGAACCCGATGTTCTGCTCATGGATGAACCCTTGTCCGCCCTGGATGAAAATCTCCGGGAGGAAATGCGCCAGGAGGTGGATAATCTTCAGAGTGAACTCGGCATCACCACGATTTTCGTGACCCACGACCAGCGTGAAGCCCTGAGCATGTCGGATAATATCATCGTGATGAAGGACGGGCTCAAACAACAGGAAGGCGGACCGGAAGAAGTCTATGACGCCCCGGTCAATCATTTTGTGGCCGATTTCCTCGGGCACTGCAATTTTTATGCATGCCGGATTCTGGGTCGGGAAAACGGTCTGCTCAAAGTCGAGGTTGCGGACGGAAAAACCTTGTACAGCGAACATGACGAAGGCTGGGATGTGGGAAAAGAGCTGGAGCTTCTTGTCCGGGCCCAGAAAATCGAAGTCGTGGCCCGGGGCGACACTATTCCTGACACCGAGGTCAATATCTTTGACGGCATCGTCAAAAGCAGGATGTACATGGGGGGAGAGGCCTGGTATTTTGTTGAACTCCAGGACGGGACCGTGGTGCATGCCATCAGCATCAGCCGGGAGTTCCCCTTTCGGGATAAAGATGCGGTCACCCTGCACATCCCGCCCCGGCACTGCCGCCTGATCCCCAAGGAAACCTAAGCTCAGACCTCGTAAGTGCCTGACAAATTTAATACTTAACTACTTAAAATGCTTGGATTGTTTTCAAACTTGGACATCCATGAGGTTTCAGGTGTCGGGTGTCAGGTTTTAAGGCATTGATATTGTGAATCTTTTCTTTTCCTGACACCCGAAACGTGACACCTGAAACCTTGATTTGCTGATAATTCACAATAAGGTGTCAAAAAGTTTATAAAAAGGTATAGCTCACTGGAAAGAGCTCTGAAATTATGCGAAACCTGGACTTTTCATCCATTTATACCGGCTTTGAGAGCCGGCATCCCGAGACGATTCAGACCCTGGATTCACACACCGCCGGCGAACCCACCAGACTGGTCATCGGCGGAATACCTGATATCCCCGGAAAGAGCATGGCTGCAAAGCGGCTCTTTTTCCGGAACCATCTGGATGATATCCGCCGGCTCTTGAATCAGGAACCTCGGGGCAACGCCGATCTTTTGACTGCCGTCTTGACGGAACCGGCCTCTACGGATTGTGCCTTCGGCCTGATCTACATGGATGCCAAACGCTATCCCTATCTCTGCGGCCACGCCACCATCGGGGCCGTGGCCAACCTCATCGAAACCGGGGTCATTGCGGCCAACAGCCGGGAAATCACGGTCAATGTGGACACGCCTTCGGGCGTGATGCCCGCCAAGGCCCGGGTACAACCGGACGGAACAGTGGAATCCGTGTCCATCTGCACCGTTCCATCATTTGTCTATCAGACCGGCCTGGATCTCCAGGTGCCCGGGCAGGGCATCCTGAAAGTGGATACGGTCTGCGTGGGCGGCTTTTTCGTCATGGTGGATGCGGCCCAGCTCGATCTGCATTTGGCCGATATCCGGCCCGACGCCCTGACCGAACTGGGGATGCAGATTATCGACGAAGCCAACAGGCAGCTGCGGGTGACCCATCCTGAACGGGCTGAAGTGAACACGATCGATGTGGTTGAATTCTACGAGCATCAGCAGCAGACCCCGCTGCAGGGCCGAAGCCTGGTGGTTTACGGGGAGGCCCATGTCGATCGCTCTCCCTGCGGCACCGGCACGGCGGCAAAAGTAACCCTTTTGCACCACCAGGGTAAATTGCAGTCCCAGGAAATCTATTCCAACCAGGGGCCTGCGGGCACCACCTTCCAGGCCAAAATCGCTGAAGAACGCAGCATTGGAGACATCCCCGGAATTGTGGTGGAAATCACCGGCAGCGCCCACATCACCGGCTTCCATCAATTTGCGCTTGATCCTTCCGATCCCTTCCCCAACGGATTTTTGCTCTAAAAAAAACCCCGCAAATGCGGGGTTTTTTTTTCAGCAAGGTTTTGAATAAGGCTGTCAAGATTCATTCAGATCTTCTTGGCAGCACTATTCAATCTTCTATAGTCAATAATCAATCTTAAAAGAGGCCGGAAACCTTGCCGGTTTCTGTATCCACGTCAACTTTGGTGTAGGCCGGATTCGACCCGGTGCCGGGCATCAGACTGATGGTTCCGGCGCAGGGGCAGAGGAACTTGGCCCCCGAATAAATGAGCACATCCCGGATGGGCAGGGTCCAGCCCTTGGGCACGTTTTTCAAGGTCGGGTCATGGCTGAGGCTCAAATGGGTCTTGACCATCATGGTGGCGAAATCCGCGTACTTGGGATCATCCTCCAGCATCTGGGCCTTTTTATCGGCATCCGGAGTCCAACTCACGCCGTCGGCTCCGTAAACTTCCTTGGCAATCCGGTCGACCCGGTCCCTGAGTTTCATCTCCAGGGGATAGAGGAATTCAAATTTTGATTCTTCCTCACAGGCGTCAATCACGGCATCCGCCAATTCCAGAGCCCCGTCCCCGCCGTCGGCCCAATGGGTGGACTTGGCGCAGCGGGCCCCGGCCGCCTCGGCCGCCTTGCGGACCGCCTCGATTTCGGCATCCGTATCCGTATGAAAACAGTTAATGCAGACCACCGGGTTCATGCCGGACTTGCGGATGACATTTATTAAATGGACCATGTTTTCCAGGCCCTTTTCCACCAGGCCCACGTTTTCCTTGACATATTCCTCGGGCATGGCCAGTCCGGGAACCACTTTCGGTCCGCCGCCGTGCATTTTCAGGGCCCGGATGGTGGTGGTCAAGACCGAAACATGGGGTTTGAGGCCGCTGTTTCGGCATTTTACGTTCCAGAATTTTTCAAAGCCGATATCCGCGGCAAAACCGCTCTCCGTGACATGATAGTCGAAGAGCTTCAGCCCGACCCGGTCGGAAACAACCGAAGACTGACCCACGGCGATATTGGCAAACGGGCCGGCATGGACCATGCAGGGCTGATATTCAGCCGTGCACATCAGAGTGGGATTGATGGTGTTCCGCATCCAGGCGGTCATGGCATTGCCTACTTTGAGATCGCCGGTGGTCACGGGTTTGCCGTTTTTATCAAAAGCCAGCGTGATTTCATTCATGCGTTTTTTCATGTCAGCCAAATCCTTGGCAATGGACAGAATGGCCATGCATTCCGAACTGACTGCAATGCCGAATTTGGACTCCATGGTGAAGCCGTCCATACGACCACCGAGACCAATAATGATATTGCGCAGGGATTGGGCGCAATAATCGATAATCCAACCCATTTCCACCCGCTTGGGATCGATGTTCAGGGCGGGGATCCCGGAGAGCTTTTCGATCTTTTCCGGAGAATAATTCCGCTCGTGCTGCATTCGCGCGGTGAGGGCAACCATGGCCAGGTTATGGGCGTTCATGATGTCGTTGATATCCCCGGTCAATCCCAGAGAAAACTCGGTCATGGGAATCAGGATGGAATTTCCGCCACCGGCGGCTGTTCCCTTGACATTCATGGTCGGTCCTCCGGAGGGCTGACGCAGGGCTCCGCCCACGTTTTTCCCCCGCTTGCCCAACCCTTCCATCAGGCCCACTGAGGTCGTACTCTTGCCTTCTCCCAAAGGGGTGGGGGTGATGGCCGTGACTTCAATATACTTGCCGTCGGGCTTATTTTTGTACCGATCCATGATTTTGAGAAAATCAAGCTTGGACAAACGTCCCATAGCCATCATTTCATCTTTTTCCAGACCAAGTTTATCACGCCATTCATCAGGCATGGGCATATTCTCTTCCGCAGCTTCTGAAATCTGCCAATCCTGCATTTTGGTTGCATCATAGGCCATACTGTCCTCCTTTTTTCAGGTCAAAAAAACTGCCACTTTATGGAAAAACAAAAAAATCAAGATTTCAACCAGCTTCGGCACGCTTCTGAAATCAATGAAAAGAATAACAGAAATTTTCATTTTTTTGGGGCATTGTCAATACACCCGGAATGAAATATTTTCCGACCATAGAACCAGGAATAAGCAAAAAAAATCTCCACGGCAAAACCTGAGTGAAAGAGATCTGCTCCCGTGGCCGTGAAGTATAACTCTCCGGGAAAAATTGCTTTTCAATTGTTTTACAGTTTCTTTTCAAAAATGTTGCGCATAACCCTTGCAAAATCAACCCCTTTTCAAAATTCATAAGCAATCAGCCGAAAATGAGAAAAAATTGCAATAGACCATGTAAAAAAAAATACCCTCACCTTTCACACAACTCAAAAAATCAAGGAGAGCGACCCTCCTCCCCCAATTTTCCAACTGTCGTCAAAGGCCTGTCGGCTCGGAAATTTTCAAAATAAGTCTAATATATTAATAGCTTAAATAAGAATACCCTGATCAGGCACAACCTCTGATAATCGGAAAAAACCCGTCTTGTTAAAACAAAATGGGGGCCTATAATCCGCAGCTATGAAGCTTAAATGGGACAAAATACAGGACAAACTCAAAAATAGACTCAAGCCGGGCACATTTCAGGTCTGGATCCATCCACTCCAGGCGGAGATCCAGGACCAAACCCTGTATATTCAGGCGCCAAACGAATTCGTGGTGTCCAGCATCAAGGAACGATTTCAGTCCATTATCCTTGAATCCTCTGCCGAGGTCCTGGGATATGTCCCGGAATTGAGCATTCAATCCATTGCCGGAAAAAACGGATCCCCGACCCAACTATTCGCCCGCCCAGAACCCCGGCAACAGCAGATTCTCCCCCACATCAATCCTGAACCTGTGCAGAAATGGAGATTCTGCTTTGATCAATTCATCGTCGGCAAGAGCAACAGCCTGGCCTATGCCGCCTGCAACGGGATCTGCAGCCAGGATCTTCCAGTGGACAATATCTTTTTGAGTTCCGGGCCGGGATTGGGAAAGACTCACTTGATTCATTCCATCGGCCATCACCTGAGTCAAACCTTTCGCAAGGATTTTATCAATGTGGCCTATGTGTCTTCCGAACAATTCGCCGGCCAAATGGTGCGGGCCCTCCAAAATAAAAATATTGAACAATTCAAAAAGAAGTATCGGGACAATGTTGATCTCCTGCTCATGGAGGATGTCCATTTTTTTCAAGGAAAAGCCAAAATGCAGGAAGAATTGCTTTCCCTGATCAAGATTTTGCGGGACAGAGGCAGCCAAGTGGTTTTCAGCAGCTCCTTTTTGCCCAACGAACTCCAGAAAGTAGACAGCCAGCTGACCTCCTATTTTTGCTCCGGGGTCCTGGCCCCGATTCAGAAACCGGATTATGATCTTCGGCTCAAGATTATCCGATCCAAGGTTGCTCGGCATCAACTGAACATACCGGATTCCATTCTGACCCTTATCGCATCAAAGATCACAGGCGATATCCGCCAACTTGAAAGCTGCCTCCAGAACCTGCTAATAAAAACAAAAATCCTGCAGGAGGATATCACACAGGATATGACCTGGGATGTCCTCAAAAATTACATCCCAAGCTCCCATACGCCCAAGATTGAGGAAATACTGAATTGTGTGAGTGAGGCCTTTGGCTTTACCCCGGGCAAGCTGGGCTCCAAAAGCAGAAAGAAAAATCTTGTTCTGGCCAGAAACATCTCCTTTTATCTGGCGAGAAAATACACAGACCTCTCCCTGAAAGACATCGGCAGACATGTCAACAGACGGCACTCCACCGTTTTAAAGGGGATCACCACAATTGAAAAGGAAGTAGCCAAAGACTCCCGGACAGGCAGGCAGCTTAAAAGAATCGCCGAACGTTTGGAACTCGGCCATTCACAATAAAATTCCAGCCCTGATATTTTTTCCCGGCAGTTTCCCGCCGGAAAAAAATATCAGAGTCGCTGCTCGAACCTGTCGTAGGCCTTGTCATAGTCCATCCAATTGCATTCGATGCCTTCAACCAGGCTCATGGGCGAGCCCTGAGCCAGCCTTGTTTTGAAGGACTGCAGGGACTCCTCGTCTCCCTGGGACAAGACCTCGACGCGGCCGTCGTTGAGGTTTCGCACCCATCCCTTGATGCCGAGATTGTCGGCCTGATCCTTGGTCCAACTCCGAAAATACACGCCCTGCACCTTTCCTGAAACCAGACAATGCAAACTCCGGGTCATACAACCTCCCTTTGCTTAAATTCAAAGCACGAAATTCGAATTTCGAATTCTACGAGAATCCCCCGTCTTCTGTCTCCAAGGGCAAAAAAAGCTGAAAATACCTCCAGTCGTCCGTCTCACAAAAAAGAGCACAGCCCACGCACTGAAAACTCATACTGTCCTTGTTCACATACCATTTGGCCTTGGCCGGATGCGGACACTCGAAAAACCGATAAACCCCCTCAGTGACCGCCCCCTGGAACGGCCTGTAGCCGGATTGTTTTATATACTCAAGAAAACGCATTGATTCAACCATCACCCTACAATGCCAAAACGGCCTTGGCCGGTATGAGCCCCGTGGCGCTGGCCGCGATGATATTGCCGGCCACGCCGGCCCCGTCCCCGGCTACAAAAAGATTTTTAATCCTGGTTTCCAGCGTATCATTTGTTGTAATCTGAGTGGCGAAAAACTTGATCTCCGGCGCATATAGCAAAGTGCCGTCATTGGCTACTCCGGGAACAACCCGATTCAAGAGTTCCAGGCCTTCCATAATATTGGTCAATATTCTCTCCGGCAGGGCCATGGCGATATCCCCGCAGACTACTTCCTTGAACGTCGGTTCGATATAACCTTTTTGAATTCTGTGCCAGGTGCTTCGACGCCCCATTTTCAAATCCCCGAAGCGCTGGAGAATCGGCTTGCCGCCGCCGATGATCGAAGCCAACCTCCCGATGGATTCCCCATAAGCGTGGTTGTCCGTGATGGGTTCGGTCAGGACCACTTTGGACAAAAAAGCGAAATTGCTGTTCTCGGATTTTTGGTCCAGATAGGCATGTCCATTGACACAGACGAATTCCTGATAGTTTTCCAGGCTGACATATCCGCCCCAATTGGTGCAGAAAGTCCTGGTCTGGTCGTCATAGGTCGTGGTCTGGATAAAAAAGGTCGGATCATAAATCACCTCGGTCAAATCCTGCAGGATATCGTTTTGAACCTCGACCCTGACTCCGACTTCTATCCCCCGGTGGGTTTTGCCGAGATTGTAGCGATCCGCCAGTCTCCCCATCCAGTCGGCCCCCAGCCGTCCCGGGGCCAGGATCACCTTCGGGGCCAGAAACTCGCCCTGATCGGACAGCACGCCTTGAACACAATCCGCTTCGCATATGATATCCCGGACATCCACGCCGCAGCAAATAGTGACGCCCTTTCGGCTGATATACTCAACCATCCCGCAGATATGCTCGGGCAGGCAATCGCTCCCCAGGTGCTTCTGCTTGATGAGCAGCAGCTCGATCCCTTCTTTGCGGGCTTCTTTGCGAATCTGTTTGGCCTTGGCCATATCCGTGGGATAGATCTGACCGTCCATGCCGAACTGATTATAAATCGCTTCGGTTTCCTCAATCAGGGCCATGGCCTCTGAAACCGGCATAAACTGCGTCAAATCGGTTTTTCCGAGTTTGTGGATATAATTCAATTTGCCGTCGGAAAACAGCCCGGCGCCGCCGATGCCGGAAAGGATATTGCACGGGTTGCAATGCAGGCAGTTCCGGCTTTTCGTGATGGGACAAGAGCGCTCATCCGACATCTTACCCTTTTCCAGCAGAAGAATGTCCAAATTCGAATGTCTGGTCAGGTAATAGGCCGCAAACAATCCGGCCGGCCCGCCCCCGACAATGATCACATCAAAAGTTCTTTTCATGGGGTTGAATCCTTGCAGCGTGTTGTTTCCCGAACATTTTAGGGAGAATACCCGGCTTTGACAAGTCGTGATCTCCGGAGAATTTTTTGTCGAAAAAAAATACTTGCATTTTTTCCGAGAGTGTGTTCAGCTAAAGCAACACACAGCAACATACAGCTTTTAAGAAAAAGCGATTGATTTTCGCTCAGGCAAGCAGTTCTTTGTCTTCACAAACCTTAACAATCGAAAATTCTCTATCGGGAGTCCACATGAGCCGAAGCGCTTTTGATCAATTTTTCCAGCGGATCAAAGAGACCATAGGGATTCACTCCCAGACGGAGTTGGCCGCCGTGCTTCAGGTCAACCGCTCGGCCATCACCCAGGCCAAGCAACGGGGCACTGTTCCGGAGAGCTGGATCTTCAAATTGACCCGGGCTTTCGATCTGGCGCCGGAATGGCTGGAGACCGGGCATGGGGAAAAACGGGAGGAACCGGATTTTGCGTTGCACTTCCGCAGGATTCCCAAAGTCAGGGCCAGGCTGAGCGCTGGGGGCGGCTCCTTTGAGATCAACGGGGATGTGGAGGGCTACTACGCCTTTCGCCGGGAGTGGCTGCAAAAAAAAGGCAACCCCAAGCAAATGGTCCTCATGGACGTGGTCGGGGACAGCATGGAGCCGGCCATCCAGGAGCATGATACCGTGCTTATCGACCAGTCGCAGCAAGAGCTCATGGCCGGCCGGATTTACGCCCTGGGCATCGAAGACACCGTGATGATCAAACGCATTGAAAAACATCCCGGCAAGCTGGTCCTGATCAGCTCCAATCCGAACTACAGCCCGATTTTCATCCAGGGTGAAGAGCTGGAGACCGTCCGGATTATCGGCGCCCTGGTCTGGATCGGCCGGGAGCTGTAATCCGGAATGCGTCGGGGGACGGCGCATTCCGGATTTTATAGTATTGCTGATGGATTCAGCTCTTTTTTTCGCTGAAATGTTTATATAAATAAACAAAATCGTTAATATTAAACAACAAGGAGGCCACCATGCTCGCGCATTTGAGAACCCATTCCCCAACCCGTTTGAACCAGCCCGTCTCCTCCCGGACCCTCGTCCGGGAACCGGCCCGGCCCAGCGGGCAAAAAGCCTTTCCCCGTCAGGATCGGAGCCGCCTGACCCCCGGGATGCCCGGCCTCGGTCAGAAGCGTTTCTGCACCTGCGGCCGGCCGGTCTGGGTCTGTTACATCCGGGGCAGACACTGGACCCCTGCTTTCCACGTCCCGGAGGCCGACCCCGGGGTCCTGGTCGAGACCTGCCCGGACTGCGGTCGGAGCCTGGACATCGATCAACTCCTTTAAAGAAAGTTCACGGTTCCAGGTTCACGGTTCACGGTTAAGACAAGAAGAGTCTGCCATGCCGTATGGCGATGGCATTTTCAAGATATCACCAGAAGACGACCAGGTTCCAGACATGAGCAAGAAACGCGACTCCAGCCGGTCGAGCGGCTTCCCCTCCCCGGCCCGAGATTATCTGGAGCACGACCTGGATCTGAACGGCTATCTGATCCGCAATCCGGCCGCCACCTTTTTCGTGCGCATGGCCGAAGACTCGATGATCCAGGCCGGGATCCATGCCGGAGACCTACTCATCGTCGACCGTTCCCGGGACCCGAAACAGGCGAGCGTTGTCCTGGCCACGCTCCAGGGGGAGTTTCTGGTCCGGAAGATCCTTTTTGATCGCGGCCGCATCCGGCTGTGTCCGGCCCACCCGGACTTTCCCGAAACCCTGGTCAGGCCGGAGTCGGATTTTTCCACCTGGGGCGTGGTCACCTATGTGATCCACGCCCTGGGTCCATGAAACCAAAGCTGGCTCAGCCCGCAACCCAAAGGTTCCAGGTTCACTTCAGATTGAGAAATTCGAAATTCGAAATTTGATGAGGCTTTATAAAACACTCTGCATTTCTGCATACGGAATATTGTTAAAGCTATATCAAGGTGTTAAGCCCTGACACCCGACACCCCTCCGGGGCGTAGGCCCCTCCGGGCCGGAGCCTGAAACCTCAAAAAGAGGCAAATAATATCACAAAATGTCCAATAATTCCGTCAAATTTACGCGTACTGTAAAGAACTCTGAAGTATAAGCAGAGGATTTTCTCCGTGTGCAAACAGATGCCGGTCATCGCCCTGGTGGACTGCAACAACTTCTACGTCTCCTGTGAACGGGTCTTTCATCCCGACCTGGAAGGCAAGCCCGTGGCGGTGCTCTCCAACAATGACGGCTGCGTGGTGGCCCGCTCCGCGGAAGTCAAGGCCCTGGGCGTCAAGATGGGGACTCCGGCCTTTCAATGCGCCGAGCTCTTTGCCAGGCACAAGGTTCGGGTCTTCTCCTCCAACTACACCCTGTACGGAGATATGTCCCACCGGGTCATGGAGGTCCTGCGTGAATCAGCCCCCCGGATCGAGGTCTACTCCATTGACGAGGCCTTTCTGGATCTCTCCGGACTCCGGGCGGAGCCGGCGCTCTCCCGGAGCGCAGGCATCCGGAAAACGGTGGGGAAATGGACCGGCATCCCGGTCTCCATCGGCCTCGGACCGACCAAGACCCTGGCCAAGATCGCCAACAGGCTGGCCAAAAAGCGTCCGGAATGGAACGGGCTCTTCGATCTCACCGGAACAGACCGGCGAAAGGCTATCCTAAAGACGGTTCCGGTCAAAGAGATCTGGGGTATCGGCCCCCGCTACGCCCGCCTCCTCCAGGACCGCGGCCTGCAGAGCGCCCTGGATCTGAGCAACTGTGCGGATTGGTGGATCAGGAAACACCTGACCATCACCGGCCTGTACACGGTTTTCGAACTGCGGGGGCAGCCCTGTTTAGATCTGGAGCCGGTCCCGGCCCCCCAGAAAAGCGTGGCCTGCTCCCGATCCTTTGGATCCCCGATTTCGGAACTGCCTGCAATCAGGCAGGCCCTCTGCCTCTATGTACAGCAGGCCGCGGTCAAACTGCGCGGACAGGGACTTCTGGCCGGACATATTCAGGTTTTTCTCAAGACAAACTCCTTCAAACCCGGCCCCCGGCACGAGGCCCATCAGGGGCGTCCCCTGCCCCGGCCCACAGCCTTCACTCCCACCCTGCTCTCCAAGGCCCGGGAGATTTTGGAGGTCTTGTACAGACCCGGCCATGCCTATCAAAAAGCCGGGGTCATCCTGTCCGAACTGAAGCCCGCTTCAACCCGGCAGCTGAGCCTGTTCGATCCGGATCAGGAACAACAAAGCCGGGAAAACAAGCTGATGCAGGCCCTGGACCGGCTCAACAGCAAATACGGACAAGACACCGTTCGAATCGGATTGACAGGAGACTCCCGGAAAAGTTGGGAGATGCGCCGTGACCGGCTCTCCCGGCGATTCACCACGGCCTGGGACGAATTGCCTCAGGCCGGCTGAAGACAAAGGGAAGGTAATGAAGAGGTCGCACAACGAGGTTCAAGGAGTACCGATCTCAAGACTCCAGGGCTCTCTTTCACAAAAGGCTCGGTTGGATCGGTGCACTACATGGAGGCTGCCATCTGAAAATCGGAGACAGACGCGTTTTGACGCAGGCAGTCTGCATACTCTTCAGCCAGGCTCTCCATGAGTTCCCGGACCGACAGAATTCGATCAACACGCCAGGCATTGGCTCCGGCAAAGGCGAATCCGTCCTCCAGCTTCCCCTGTCTGGCCTGGGTCAAGGCCGCGGCGATACAGTATGGCGAGTTTTTATAATCACAGCTTTTCAGACATTTCCAGGAACATTTGAAGGGCTTGTGCCCCCCCTGGGCCACGTCCCTGAGAAAATCATTGTTCAGGGCCCGGCCGGGCAGTCCCACCGGACTTTGGATAATGATCAAATCCTCTTTTCCGGAGCGGACATAGGCCTCTTTAAACTTGATATCCGCATCGCATTCATGGGTGGCCACAAAACGGGTACCCAACTGGACTCCCTGGGCCCCCAGCTCCAGGAAATCAAAAATATCCGCCCCGGTATAGATCCCCCCGGCCGCAATAATGGGGACGGTTTTCAAATACTCTCTGGAAAAAGGGGCCACAGTCTCAATGACTTCAGGAATGAGCCGGGACAGATCGTAGTCCGGATCGTCGATGTGTTCGGGTTTAAAGCCCAAATGCCCTCCGGCCTTAGGCCCTTCCACCACGAATCCATCAGGTATATGCTGAAAGCGCTTGCTCCAATGCCGTAAAATCAAATTAGCGGCTTTGGCCGAAGACACGATGGGGACGACCTTGGTCCGCATCCTGCGCAGGCGCTCCGGGGGCACGGAATCAGGAAACTTCAAAGGCAGTCCGGCCCCCAGGAAGACAAAATCAACATCCTCATCCAGGGCCGTCTCCAGCAGCTCATCGTAATCCGACAGGGCGACCATGATATTCACCCCGATCAGCCCGTCGCTCCATTGCCTGGCTTTTCGTATTTCCTGCTTGAGACCTCGTTTATTGCCCTTTTTGTAGCTTTCTGAAGGCTCCGGATAGACAACCCCCAGGGCGACGGCGGAGATCACGCCGATGCCGCCCTGATTGGCAACGGCCGAAGCCAAACCGGCTCCGGATATTCCGACCCCCATTCCGCCTTGAATAATGGGTAGTTTTGCGTTCAATTCTCCGAAATGAAGAGCGGGCAGAATTGCTTGACTCATAACCTGGCTCCCGAGTAGATTATCTGTTTAAAAGGAGATGACTTGGTGATTCGTCCATGCCTATAGAGAACACCATCCTGTTCCAAAAGACAATCCCCTTTCTGTAAAAGTTGTGTAAATATTCAGGGGAAAGCCTGAATATTTACGAATAAATAATACTCCGGAGCAATTCATGAAACAGGGCCATTCCTTTGTCTATCACATGCTGATTTTTATCTTTGCCCAGCTGGCCTGGCTCATTTTGCTGGGGTTGTGGATCTATTGGTATGTCAGCAATTACATGCTCATCAGTGAAATAGGAGCGGATTTTACTCCCCGGGCCATGTCCAGAGGACATACCGTTTTGATCTTGATTGGTGGTCTGATGCTTCTTTTGGCAATATCCGCCGGGATGTCGCTATTGTTCCGCCGCCTGAGCATCCAGTTCAATTTGACCCAGCTCTACGATAACTTCATTTCCAATGTGACCCACGAACTTAAATCTCCACTGGCAACCATCCAGCTTCATCTGGAAACCCTGGAAAAATACCCGCTTAGCCGGGAGCAGCAGGAAAAATTCATCGCCATGATGCTCAAAGACTCGCGGAGACTGGAGAAGCTGATCAACATTATTCTTGAAATTCCCGCTTTGGAAAAAAAGAAAATCGCGCATGATTTCGAAGTGCTTGAAGTCGATTCTCTGGTCCAGGATCTCGTCCGGCAGGCCCGGGAAGAATTTAAGCTGCCGGAGCAGGCCATTCAGGTTTTCGGTCGGGCCTCCTGCCGCTGCGTCGTGGATCGGCAGGCCTTTAAGGTAGTCCTGGACAATCTGATCGACAACAGTTTGAAATACAGCGAAGACCAGGTCCACATCGAAATTCGGCTGTTCAGTGACTCCAGGAACTTCATCCTGAGCTACTCGGATCGCGGCATCGGGATTCCGGCAAGCGAACAGAAAAAGGTCTTTCGAAAATTTTACCGCGTCAATACGCCAAAGACCCCAAGCGTAAAGGGAACCGGGCTCGGACTATATTGGGTCCGGGAAATCCTGAAATTCCACCATGGGCGGATTGTCCTTTACCCCAAAAATCAAAAAAACGGGGCCAGGTTTGTAATCAAACTGCCGGTATACACTGAATCGAGAAAACGGAGCTTCAAAAACTTACTGCAGAAAACCAGAAAAAAATTCAAAACGGAACAGGCTCCGTCATGACACAGCTCCAGGGAAGTCGAATCCTCATCGTCGAAGACGAAGACAGTCTGGCCCTGGGCCTTGAGTTCAATCTCTCCCAGGAAGGGTACAGCGTAGAACGGGTTGCGGACGGGAAAAAGGCCCTGGAAAAAGTCAATGAACAGCCTTTCGAGCTCGTTGTTCTGGATATTATGCTGCCCTATATCGACGGCTTCACCGTAGCCCGGGAAATTAGAGCCAAGTGGCCGCAAATGCCGATTCTCATGCTCACGGCTAAAACCGCGGCCAAAGACCGGATCACCGGACTGGAAATCGGAGCGGATGATTACCTCACCAAGCCCTTTCATCTCCAGGAATTCCTGCTCCGGGTCAAAGGGATGCTCACCCGCCGGCTCTGGTATCAAGATTCCACCCGGACCAGGTCCCACATTCAATTCGGGGGCAACAGCATTAATTTCGAAAGCTTGCAGGCGACAACCCCGAAGAGGCAATTCCAGCTGACCCCGCGAGAAGCCATGCTTCTGAAATGTCTTATCAGGCATCAAGGGACCATTGTCTCCCGAAAATATTTGCTGGAAAATGTCTGGGACATCAGCGCCGAGGTGGAAACCAGGACCGTAGACTCATTTATCGCCAGACTGCGCAAATATTTCGAATCAGATCCGAAGAATCCGATTTTTATCAAAAGCATCCGGGGGGTCGGCTATCAGTTTTGCCTTGTGGACCAATAGGCATTGCTGTAAGGTCCGGCTGCTTTGTGCTATGTCCCTGCTTGAATGCATTCTTCTGCCTGTACAAGGATACTCCATGCCGACCCCACCTGCCCGCCCCTTGAATCTCGGCCCCCTGATCATGCTCTCCGCCGCCTTGCAGTTCGCGGTCATGAACCTCACCATCAAACTTCTGGGCGCCTCTTTTTCAGCCTGGCACATCGCCTTCTACCGCTTCAGCGGCTGCGTGGCTCTGCTGTTGATCCTCTTTGGACGAACCGGCAACCCGTATAAGGGCTTCAACTACAAACTGCTTGTACTCAGGGGGCTCAACGGATCCCTGGCCTTTTTGTGCATTGCCGCGGCCATCAAGCTGCTACCTTTGTCCACGACCATGATCATATTTTACACCTATCCCGTTTTTGCGGCCGTTTTCGCAGTCTGGCTCTATGGAGACCGGTTTCGGGCTTCCGAGGGCGGATGCATCCTGCTGGTGGTTGCCGGGGCCTCCCTGCTCTTTGAATTCCAGCTCCCAGGTTCTTATCTGGGCGAATTTCTGGCCCTGGGCGGGGCCATGCTCTTCGGCCTGACCGTGACCCTGGTCCGCTCCCTCCGAAAACAGAACGGTCCGGTGGTCATCTATCTCTTTTTCTGCAGCATGGGCATGCTGATCACCCTGCCGGTTTTTCTCACCAATCCCATGCTGCCGGAAACAGGCCAGCAATGGCTCCTCTGCCTGGCCATGGTCATCTTCTCCACGGCCGCCCAGGTCTCCATGAATCAGGGATTTTTCTATTGCCGCAGCTGGGAAGGCGGGGTGTTCATGACCACCGAGGCCCTGTTTTCGGTGCTGGCCGGAGTGTTTCTGCTCCAGGAAACCCTCTCCTGGCGGGTGTTTGTGGGCGGTGGGATGATTATGTTCGGGGTTGCGGCCCTGTCTGTTTTCAGTGCCAGGCGAAGCGCACAGTCTTGACAGAATCTCACTGTTCCGAAAAACGCCGGTCCTGAAACAGCCTTTCAGCGGCCGGGCCTGATGGGCAGCAGGTTGAGACCGAAGCCGCTCCCGAAGATGAGCAAGGCCCCAAGGACCAGCTGCCAGCCCACGGGCTCACCCAGGAACAAAACCCCGAAACAGGCCACCAGAGGCACTTCCGCGGTCATCATCACGCTGACTTTGGGCGCGGGAATCGAGGCCAGGGCCTGATTGATGGACAGCTGGGCCCCCACCGAAAAGACTGCCACGGCAATGATCCCCAGCCAGGCGGCGCCGCCCTGGGGCAGGATCGGGAGATCCGAGAGCAATAGCGGCCCGATCCCGGCCAGGGTGCCGATCAGACAGAGATAGAAAAACAGGGTATAGATGTTGTTGTCCCGCCCCAGGCGCCTCACCAGAAGCAATGTCAGGGCGCAGAGGACCGAGGCCGTCACCGCGAACAGATGCCCCATGCCCACAGCCACACTGGTTTCATTGGGCCAGAGAATGATGATAATGCCCATAAAAGCCCCGCCGATAAAGGGCCAGGCCGCCCTGGGCGTCGGCTCCCTGGCGACAAAGGGTGAAAGCAGCGCTGTGAAGGCCGGATAGAGATAGAACAGGATCATGGCCAGGGACAAAGGGATGCGTTGAAAAGCGGCCACCAGAAGCAAAAAGGCCACGGCCCCGCACACTCCCCGCACGGACAGCAGCAGACGATTGCGGCCAAAGAGGCTGAGCCCCAGGAACCAGACGAGGACAGGGATTCCCACCAGCCCGAGAATGAACCGGCCCACCCCGACCTGCCAGACCGTGAGGTAGTCTCCGGCCAGCTTGGCGGAAACGCTCATACCCCCGTAAAACAGGGGGGATAGGACCAAACAAATCAGTCCGCTGGACGGCCTGGGGCGCATCATTCAATTCATCCCCTGCGCTGCTGCGCGAGCCAGCTTCGATAGGAGTGGATCGTCCCGGTCTGTAGTCCGTTGTCCTTTAGGACCGGCACCACCCCGGCGGTGGTCCGCCTGGAATCGTCGATATCCAGACTGGACCGGGCCACGCCGGCGAGCCCCTTGCCCGGAGGGATGATGGAGGTGACCACATTGGCTCCGGCGGCCAGCCGCCCGGGCAATCCGGTCAGCCCATCCACATCCAGGGACGCCGGAATGAGCCGTTCCGGAAAGAGCAGACGCATGATCGCGATAAGATGGGTTTCCCGGTCCGCGTTGGTTCCGGGAACAGTCTCCAGTGGGGTCCCCTTTTGAGGAATGAAGTTCATGACCCGGACCTGATCCGCGTCCAGAATCTGCATGGCTTCCAGGGAGGCCAGCAGATCACTGTCCTGCTCGCCGATGCCGCAGAGCAGACCCTCTTCAATGAGCAGGCCCGCCTCATGGGCCTGGATCTTGGACTGATATCGCTGCTCATAGTCCTGTTCAATGCGCAGTTCTTGAAACAGGGTCCTGGAATGGGTCTCCTGATAACAGGCATACCACTCCGCCCCGGCTTGGGCCAAGGTGCGCAATCCTTCCTCCGGGACCACCCCGGGAGAGATCATGACCGGCAGCCCGGTGGCGAGCTTGACCCTGCTGACGAGTTCCGCCAGTTCCTCCAGCCCGGTGCTTCCCCGGCTCAGATAATGGGGATCCTCACCCATGGTCAGATCGATGAGGTGGACTCCGGATCGGGCCAGATCCGCGGACACAGCCACAATCTCATCCGCGGTTTTCCGGTAGCGCAAAGATTCATTGTTTGAGCGCCGGTAATAGCAGAACCGGCAGTCATTGCGGCAATAGGTGCTCAAATAGACAAATCCGTAGAGAAAGATCTCTTTGCCGAAACAGGCCTCGCGCAGGGACCGGGCCGTGTTAAACAGGGCAGCGAAAGCCTCCGGGTCCGAGATATTCAGCAGTGCGAGGATCTCCTCCCTGGACAGTGCTACGCGGTCCAGGGCCTTCTTCAGAATGGATTGCAGATGGGGTTTGATGGTCATGATGATTTGATATGTCCTGTTTGCAGGTCGCTCAGTACGGCCAATTCTCTTTGTTACTGACTCCGACAAGTTTCGGAAAAAATCAGGAAGTCTGAATTCGGGCCTGCTCCTCATCAATTACGGCCTGCATGAGCTCGGCCGCCCCTTCGATCAGGGGATAGGGCCGGTGTTCGTCCAGAATTTTCAAGGCCTGGGCATAGGCCCGTTCCGTGAGATCCCTGCCTCCGGTCTTTTTCATCCAGGCGGCCCGTTTTCGACGGTCGAACAACTCGGCCCGGGACATGGTGCGCATATGTTCGAAGGTGTGCTGCTGGGTCATGAATTCACCACCCGGCCCCACGGCGCGGATGACGTCCACGGCCATGGAAGGGTCCGAGATGTCGATGCCCTTCAGGGTGTGCCGCAATTCCCGGAGCTGCTCGCTGTCCATGAGCAGTTTGGCGAAATCAAAGGTCAGCCCGGATTCCAGGCAACCCACACCGTAGATGATGTTCGCCCCGGCAAGGGCCGCCACTGTGGCGTTCTGCGCCGATTCATAGGCGGCCTGGGCATCCGGCAGTTTACTGTCCGAGTGGCCGCCGCCCACCCAGCAGGGCAGCTGGTAGTACTGGGCCAATTGAGTCAAACCGGTGCTCATCAGGCCGTATTCCGGGGCCCCCAGGCTCGGCTGGAAGGTCCTGAGATCCATCATGGTGCTGGAGCTGGCATAGGTGCAGGGGGTCCCCCGTGCGGTGAGCTGGGCCAGGACGATGGCGCTCAAGACCTCGGCATTGTGCACCACCAGGGACCCGGCGATGGTGGCCGGGGCGGTCACCCCGCTCTGGACCATGGAAATGGGGGCGATACCGATACCGAGTTCGGCGCATTCGATGATCACCTCGCAGCACATCTCCACCAGGACCAGAGGGCTGGTGGGACAGACCAGGGCGGTCAACGGAGGACGCTTCCTGAAATTATCCCAGCCCCCAACGCAGGCCGCGGCCATCTCCGCCAGCCTGCGGGTATTCTCCGCGCTGTTGAAGCCCAGAAAGATGTGCTTGCTGGTCTGACTGACCATGGCCTGATAGTTGTGCAAAGGCTGAATTCTGGCCTCAAAATCCAACGAGCCCATGGCCCGCTCTACAACCGCGATCTCGTCCAGATAATCGCACATCAGGGTGGCCCTGCCCAGATCCTGCTTGGTGGCGGATCGAACCTCCCGGGTTTGGGGATCGATGACCTGCAGGCATTCCCCGAAAGTGCTGAAACCAACCCGGTGGGGCTCCACCTGAAAATCCATGATCGGTGCCCGACCATAATAGACCGTGGTGCTCGGTGCCCAGCGGATGCAGTCTTCAATGATGTTGGCCGGGAAACGGACAATTCCGTAACCGCCGATCCGCTCCACCCAGGCCCCGGCCCCATGAAAGATCTCCAGGGCCACCTCAGATTCCACCCGGATGCCCACGTCCCGGAGTACCTCCAGGGTGGCGTAGTGCAGGGCCCTGACTTCGTCCTCGGTCAGGGCGTTCAACCCAAACCCGGACGAGACCCTGATACCGGAGCGCATGCTTCGAACGGTCATGAATCGACCTCAGCTGTCATTTTGATTGTGAGCAGTGCTTGTCTCCTGTGAATTTGCTGCCCTGAACCAAAGGAATCCCGGACAAGACCTTTAAGGTTTAAGTTTTTACATTCCCCAACAGTCGCTGTCAACAACTTTTCACTATTCAGTTTCAGCACCCTTTTCCTCATACCCCTTGGGCTGAATCTGTGCAACTTGCAGCTTTGCTGCTTATTCCCGGATTTTTAGCTCCGGATTTGCTTTTTCTGCCAAGCTCAGACTCGAGCAAACCAAACCGATAATTCCTGACCGACAGTTCAGAATTTTTTCTTGACAGCACCCGCCCGGTGCACTATCAATTTTTTAGACTAAATCGTTTAAGTTTTGATGTGCAAAATAGGGCACACCCTGGCAAGCACATCATATTCATGGATTTTTTTGTATGAAAAAAAACGCCACCATCAAGGACATCGCCCGGGCGGCCAATGTCTCCCCCACTGCGGTGTCCATGGCCCTGAACAGCCGGACCGGCGTGAGCGATGCAACCAGGCAGCGTATTCAGGCTATCGCCAGGGAGATGGACTACCAGCCCAACTACTTCGCCCAAAGTCTGATCAGCAGAAAAAGCCACAGCATCGGACTGATCGTGACCAGCATATCCGATCCCTTCTATCCCGAACTGGCCCTGGGCGTCGAAGAGGTAGTGATCGAGCGCGGTTACAGCACCATTCTCTGCAATACAAAGCGGAGCCTTGAAATCGAACGTCATGTTCTGGATATGCTCCGGTCCAAAAATGTCGACGGGGTCATCCTGGCCACAGCGACCAGGGATGATCCTCACATCCAGCCCCTGCTGGACATGCGCTTCCCTTTTGTCCTGGTGAACCGGGTGATCACCGAATTCCCGGCGGCCCGGAAAGTGAATTATGTGATCATGGACAGCTACAGCGGTGCCTATGAGGCCGGCAAGCATCTGTACCGCCTGGGACATGAGCGGATCGCCATCATTGCCGGCAGCCTGCAGACTTCCACCGGCACAGAACGTATCAACGGGACCTTGCAGGCCTTGAAGGATTCCGGTCTGGACTATGATAGGAGTTTCCTTGTGGAATGCGGCTTTGAAAGGGAAGCCGCCTATCAGGAGTCTTTGCGTCTTCTCGATCAAAACCCGCCCCCCAGTGCGTTTTTCGCCCACGACGACAATATGGTCCTGGGGGTCAGAGAAGCCGTGCTCGAACGCGGTTTGCGAATTCCTGAAGACATTGCTCTGGTGGGGTACGATAACATTCAGACCACAGCCCTGTCCGGAATCGACCTGACCACCATCACCGCCAAGCAGTACGAAATGGGGGCCCTCGGTGCGAAAATCCTGCTGGATATCATTGAAGACACGACCCGGAACATGATCAATCAGATCACACTGGAGACCGAACTGATCATCCGCAAATCCTGCGGCTACCATCTGCAGGGGTATTGTCGGTAATGAACTCGATTCACAATCATGTTTTTGCGATGCAGACTACAGAGATCTTAAAGCGGGCTTCGCCCGCAACCCAAAGGTTCCATATTCGACAAGAATTTCAACTGCTTCGGAGAAAAACATTTTCTTGCTTTCTATGACAGAGATTAACCGATAAGTCACTGGTACCCAAAGCATCCTGCAAGCCGGACTTGCCGAACCGACCGATCCCATGATAATGCTCCGGGTGCCTTCCGAGTTGGGTCTTGGGGAGAAGACGGAGGCCGGAGGGCGGATCATACATTGCGGGGGGTGGATCGACAACGAGATCGCGTGGACTCTAAATCCGCGTAGCCGGGTGCAACACCCGGACTCCCCGCCATTTTTTGAGGTCAGCTCCGCCGCTGGCCGCAGACGTCCAGTTTAATCGAAAAAGAAACGAGTCACCTCCTCCGTCATTCCGGCGAAGGCCGGAATCCAGAATGAAAAAGCTGGACCCCGGCCTGCGCCGGGGTGACGGAGTAAGAAAAATCAAGTTTCATACGAGAGATCAGACGTCGGACGTCGGACCTCAGAGGTCGGACCCGGCTTCGCAAAGAAGCTTCGCCGTATATGAAAACCTCAATTTATGACGACCATAAGTATAAGAGCTAAAAGCTGAACATTTCAATCCAAAAGGAGTTGACCGATGATCGATGCCAAGACACTGCAGGAAGCTAAACAATTGATCGTCCAGCAGAAAAAGGATCAGGCCCTGGCGTTGGCCGAAAAAATCATAACCGAGGGCGGAGATCCCATGGAACTCATGACCCAGGGCTTCATCCCCGGCATTGACGATGTGGGCGATCAATTCGGCCGGG
>JAABTT010000043.1 GCA_011389765.1 Desulfohalobiaceae bacterium S24
GCTCGTATGAAACTTCAGATTTTTCCCATCGCTATCGCTATCGGAATCGGTATCGAGAAATGATATGATGAGGATAAAGACTTCGATTCCGATAGCGATTCCGATAGCGATAGCGATACCGACCGCGATTTCTTCCCAAAGTTTCTTTTTCGATCAAACTGGACGTCTGCGGCTAGCGGCCGGCGCTGACACCTGACACTTCGAGTTACAAAAGAATTTACAACAGGGTAGCCAAATATTTATATATCTTTGCGTACCGGAAAGGACTCTGACCCGGGCTTCCGGGCCAGAAACCAGCCCCATTTCATGTCTCCCTGCCGGCAGCAGTCGCGTTTGAGCTGCCAGCGTCCTTTTATGTACTCATAATCCTCCACGGAAAACCTTCGGCAGAACGCGTCCTTGTCTTTTTCCAGCTTGTTCAGATGACTTTCAAGATATCGAATCAGTTCTGCAGATTTGTCCTGAGCTGTGGCGTCTGAAAAACCGGCCCGGGAAATGGTTCTGGCGTATTCATCCAGCTCCAGCAAAGGGTACCCGGACTCCTGGACATAGGCTTCAAACTCCGAACTGCCCCGGCCCGGCCTGCGGGCATAATCCGTGATGACCAGAGATCCGCCCGGACTGAGCCAGCTGAAGAATTTCTGAAAGAGGGCTTCCTTGTCCGGGAGGTGCAGGAGAGTCTCCCGGCTCCAGATAACGTCAAAGGATTCCGGATTCCAATCCAGGAACCGGATGTCCCCCTGGAGAAACTCCACCCCGCTGATGCCCAGCTCCTGCTGGCGCTCTCTGGCCAGCTGCACTGTAGCTTCCGTCAAGTCCACCCCGGTCACCCGAGCCTGATGCTCCGCAGCCATGAGAAAGTCCGGCCCGCCAAGGCCGCTGCCTACATCGAGGACCCTAATCCCCGGGGGCCAGTCCAGACTGCTGATGAGCTCCCGGGTGACATCGGGTTCGCCGTAGCCGAGGAAGCCAGGGCCAAAGATCCATTCGTAGCGCAAAATGCCGTTCAATGAGTATTGTTGTTCAGCAGACATGTTTGTCTCCTCACATTGTTTTGAAATGGGTGAAAAGCGTCTCAAAAGCCTTCAAATTGGCATCTGAGTAGCTTTGATAATCAAAGTCGATCTCGGAATATATTTCCGAGACCAAACTCCACAGGCTCTCCCGGAGCATGGAGGCGGTCTTCATGGCCTGGTAGCGGTAGCGAAGCTCGTCCTCCACCGGAGATTCGAAATAAGCTTCCAGGAGAAGCTCTTCGCGTTGCGGGTCCAGATCGGCGTTGGAACTGAGACCGCCCAAGTCGAACAAGGGTGAATTGAACCCGGCGTATTCCCAGTCCACAAGCCAGATTTTCTCGCCGTCGTCTATAAAGTTTTCCGGAAGCAGATCATTGTGGGCAAAGACCAGGGTGACCGGCATCACCGCCTGCTCCAAGACCTCGGCCGCTTGGAAAAATCTGGGAAGCTCCTTGTGTTTCCGGCTTTGACCCTCTTGCAGGGTCTGAATATAATCGCGGATCACGTGAAAGACCCAGAAAGAGAGAGCCGGTCCCCGCAGGTGGTGTTTCAGGCGCTGGTGGCAGGCCTTGACGACCGGGATCACCCGCTTCAGGGTTTTCGTATTCTGCAGGTCTTCGGCATGCAGGGTCCTGCCCTCAATGAATCGGATGACCAGGGCCTGTTCATCGGCGTGGATGACCTCCGGAGCCAGGCCGGATTCCGCGGCTGCCCGGCTTGCGGCCCGTTCATTGAAGCGCATGATCTGATGGTGCGGGATGTCCCGACCCAGGCGGACCAGAAACTGCTCGCCGCGGTCTTTGACCGTAAAATTGAAATTGGTGATGCCCCCGTCCACAGGCTGCGGATCAACCCGTCCTGACCAGCAGGGGAGGTCTTGGATCTGGGTCTGCAGTGAAGCGTCTATCATGGTTGTTCCCTCAATCCTCAATCTTCAATCTAAAATCCAAAATCCCAAAGTTTGCTCCACCCGCAACCCAAAGGTTCCAAGTTCACGGTTCACAGTTCACGGTTAAGAAAAAAAAACAGTTTTTCAAACGACCCAGAATGTATCTTCCGAATATCTTCCTCTTCAAACCGTGAACCGTGAACCTGGAACCGTGAACCATATCCAACAAGGACTTCAACGGCTTCGGAGCAATACATTTTCTTGTTTTCTATGACAGGGATGAACCGATAAGTCTAAACCGCGCCCTCCACCGATACCCATATGGGGTTGGTGAAGGCTTGTTTTCCTTGTTGGTCCGTGACCAGCAAAGCAAACCAGGAGGCTCTTTCCGGGGCGGTTTCAAAAACCAGGTCCACAACTTTAGAGTCCTTCGTAAATTCGCGGGTGTCTCTGACCTGACCCTGTTCGATGAGTTCTGCCCGGAACAGGGCGTTTACGGCCATAAGCCGGAATCTGAGGGGGAGTTTCTGTCCCTTTGCAATGCAGAGCCGGGAGCCGAACATGATTTCCGGAAAAACCAGGGGCCCAAAGGAAACAAAAGACCGGCCTGCTTTCAGAGCGGCAAGGAATGTTTCCTGATTCGCTTTTTCAGGAAGATATACGTACATCCGGACAGCGCCGCTCAGGTCGGACTGGACATCGTGGCTGTCGGTCCCGGCGGTTAAGTAGTAGTTTTGCCCTTGATTCCAGCATTCCCAGATTTTCCGGATGACCGGTTCCGCCGGATGCTGATAATTGATCTCCATGAGGTCGAAGTCCGGATCAAATTCTCCAGGCACGCTGCCCAGCTCCAGGTTGCGCAGGTAGCCGTAGGTGCTGAAGGGGTGATTGGCGCAGATGATGTCCGCGCCCATGTCCCTGGCGCTTTGAAAGATTTCCCGGGGGCTGCCGGTTACAGGTCCGGGGTCCGGGCGCGGGTCGCGCAAGAGGGGGTAGATGTTGAAATGCCCCCAGGAACGGGAAATTTCCATGGCCGGCAGAAACAGTTTGTTTCGTTGCTTTGCCAAGTCGAGCATGCGCTGATTGTTGACTGTGGAATCGTGGTCACTCAAAAAAAGGACGTCCAATCCTGAGGCCAACTGGGAACGAACAACCTCTTCCGGTTCCGTGGCTCCGTCCAGGATGTTGCCGTGATGATGCAGGTCGGCTGCGTACCACCCTGCGCCTCTGGTTTCCATCTCCAGGTTCAGCTTGAGCTCGATGGTTTCAGTGTGGTCCGGCCTGGCCGTCACCCGGATGCGTTGGGGCCGCGAACAAAAACCGCTTCCATGGCTGACTTCAAAAATATAGTCGCCCGGGGCGAGGGAAACCTCGGCCCGGCCGATGGGCTCGAGTTCCGTAAAAAACGTCTTGCGTCCCAGAAAGCCGATTTCAGGCTGCCGGCCCTCGATCATACGGATTCCGGCGTCCAGGGGCCGGCCGGAGGCGGCCTCGCGTATTTGGAAGACAAGCCGGGCCGGAGCGCTCAGGCCGGTAAAATTTAGCTGCTGCGCCCGCCCCGGGCTGATGCTTGTCCGGGCTGGCGAAGAGGCCCCGAAGCCGCATCCCGTGCTCTGAACGGTGTATTCCCCCTCGGGCAGATCCAGGGCGTAGCAGCCGTCCCGGCCGAGGGTCCAGGTATAGAGACTCCCTGATTGCGCAACGCTGACCACCGGCTGCTGGACCGCTTGTCCCTCGGCATCAAAGACCCGGCCGCTTAAACGGCCCTTTTTGGAACCTTTGCGCTGCATTTCAAAGCCAAGAACAGATGCGATGTCACCACTGGAACAGATCTGGAACCAGCCTTCAAAGCTGCGGGTCTGGCCCGGCTCGAGCCGGTGCCGGCGGAACATCCCCTTGCCGTAATGGTCCATCCAGTCCGCAAAAGGGGCGTGCAGGGCCAGGGCCCAGTCCAGATCATAGCCCACGAAGCAGTCGGACCAGGCATTGGCTGTTTCACTCTGCCGGGCCTTGTCCAGCCCGGGGGGCGTCAGGATGAAGCCTTTTTTGGGCCACAGGGCGTATCCCGAGGCGATGGTCCGGGTGGTGTTCCGACTGTGATTGCTCATGCGTGTATGCACCTGCAGCCGGTCCTGGTCCTGCTTCAGGGTATAGTTTGTGACCAGGTCCACATCCCCCCAGTCCCTCTGCACAGTGACCGAAGCCTCTTCCGGGCCGGTGGCCGTCACCTGAAAGCGGATGAAGGTGTTCGGCCAGCCGGCCCAGTTGTCGGGCAAAAAATCGAATATCGAGAGCAGGTCCGGGTCCGGACGGCCGTTGCGTACCACGGCCGCGTCCAGGAGCCCTCCCCGGAGCAGCCCCCAGGGCGGGTCTGTGCCCACGGCAAAGGTCACGGCCAGCCGGCCGTTCATCAGGGTAATATCCTGTTCGGAACGGGCTTCGCCTTCCGGGATGCAGGGACCATACAGGACCTGGACCGGCGGGGATGTGGACTCAGCCCGGCTTTTATCCGGCTGAGGGCCTTGTTTGCTCACCTTTTCACTCCATCTGGATTTTTCGTCATGCGATCGAACAGCTCAGAGACAGCATCAGGACACTTTGACCTCGAAACCGGCCTTGATGATGTTTTCCCGGACTTGGTCCTGAGTTTTCAGGTATTCTTCATTGATGATCTTCTTGGTGTTCAAGTCGTAGACCTGACTGTAATGATAGCCCGGAGTGGGATCCTTGATGCTGTCTTCATATTCAGAGAAGAAGGCTTGGGCCAGGGGTTCGGCCTGGGACCGGGTCAATTGAGCCGCAGCCAGTCCCATCTCGGCATGAAAGCGGTGATCAGCCGGCAGCAGCGAGTCGGGATCAACGGCTTTGGCCGGGTGTCCGGAAAAGATCTGCCCGCCGGCCGGGACCACGGAGAGCATATAGGCCGCCATTTCATGGTGGAACATGCTGGTTCCGGCCCCGCCGCCGAGGTAGGGCAGGTTGACCATGGGCCGCTGCATGAATTTGGCATTGACCTGATTGGACATCCCGATGGCCCAGAGTAGGGGCTTGGTGGAAGACATGCGCAGGTTTTGATGCAAAGGGGCATTGTAATGGTAGTTGCCCCGGTAGATCAGGCAGCCCATGATGATGTAGCAGGTGGCCAGCACGGCGTTGCCTTCGGCCCCGCCTCCATAGCCGCCGAAAAGCGGGGTCGAGGTGGAACCGACATTGGCGCTGATCGAGTTGAAGTAGGCCGCCTTTTGCAGGGCTTCGTAATTGACGATCATTTCCGCGAGGAAGTCGATCAGAAACCCGTCACTCGGCCGCAGACCGAACTGGGGAGCGGCGGCCGCGATCATGGATACGGAATTGGAGGCGGCGGAAATGCCGTTGATGATCGGCAGCCCGGCCCGGCCGGAGCGCCGGATGGCCTCTCTGGCCAGGATCACGGTTTTGATGGCCGCCAGAAGCTCCTGGGGGGAGCGGACTCTGGCGTCCTTACCCCGCAGGTGGAGAAGCGAGGGAACACTCACCGAATCCACAATATCGATGGAGGCCAGACCCTCCACGATTTCCAGGTAGATCTTTTCATCCGTGGTGTAAATCCCCCCGCCCACATGGACCCAGGGTACATTGTCCACGTCATCCAATTTCCGGCCGGCCATGGTCTTGGCTTCCCGGCCTTCACCGAAACAAGCGGTTTTAGGGGCCTGTTCCACGGCCCGCAGAACTTCGTCCCTGGAAAATTCCATGACCCGATTGGTGTCCGGGCAATAGGCCCCGGCTTCGGCAATGAGGTCCACAGAGGCATCAAACACCCGGTCAATGAGATCGTCATCCGTGTTCACGATGGTGCTCCGGTCCCATTTGACCTGGCGGCGGCTGATGACTTCCTGCAATTTGGGGACCAGCCTTTTCATATAGTAATCCATGTCTTTCATCAATGGACCGGTATCGGCCCGTTCGAAAACTTCGAGTAAGTCGAGCATTGCAATTCTCCTGATAAGTAAAAGAGTGCGCGTGAAGGCGATTGCCGTATTGGTTCTCTCGAGACCTCCGATATGGGCGTCTCGAGGGAATTGAGAGAGCTTAAGCCACCAGTTTCTGGGCGGCCTTGGCCGCGCTGAAAGCGGTATCGGTGTAAGCGTCGGCCTTGATCTCATCGGACCAGGCCTGGGTGACCGCTCCTCCGCCGACCATGATTTTGAATTGGTCCCGTGTCCCCTGTCCCTCCAGGGCTTCGATGAGATCCCGCTGATTGACCAGGGTGGTGGTCAGCAGCGCGGACATGGCGATGATGTCCGCGCTGACTTCTTCGGCTTTTTCGATGAAGCTGAAGGTGTTCACATCGATGCCCAGATCGTGCACGGTGAAACCGGCTGTTTCCAGGAGGATTTTGACGATGTCCTTGCCGATGGAATGCATGTCCCCTTTGACGGTCCCCAGGACAACCGTTCCCAGATTGCGGCTCTTGCCGCCGGCTTCCAGGATTTTGGGCTGCAGGATGGCCATGGCCTCCTGGAAGATCATGGCCGCGCTCATCATTTCCGGCAGGAATTTAATGTCCTGTTCAAACTCGTCGCCCACGGTGTTCATCCCGGGCAGCAGTCCCTCTTCGATGAGTTCAAGGGGTTTCATTCCGGCCTCCAGCCCTTCCTGGACCTGTTTCAGAACCGCGTCCTGATTGAGATCGACAAGGGCTTGGCTCAGAGCGTTCAAGATGTTTTTGTTGTTCATGCTTTGTACCTCCGGTTTGGCATTGAATATTGAAGAAAGAAGATTGAACATCACAAAAGTTAGGCTGATTCAGCAGAGCTTGTTCTCTCAGGCCAGTCCGAGCTTCAGTTTCTGCCGTGCAGTGGCGGCCTGGATCAAGCGGTCGGAAACGGTTGCGATGCAGGCCACTCCCAGACCGGCCACCATTCCCCGACCGATATCCGCCTTGGTCAAAGCGATGTAGACTTCCTGGCCCAGGTCGCTCGTGCCGATGAGTGAGGTGATGACCACCATGGACAGGGCGAGCATGATGGTTTGATTGATGCCCAGCATGATCTGAGGCAGGGCCAGGGGGAACTGGACCTTGGTCAGGATCTGCCTTTTTCGGCAGCCGGACATGGTCGAGGCCTCCAACACCGGGATCGGGACCAGCCGGATGCCGTGCAGGGTGTAGCGGATGGCCGGGACAACAGCGTAGGCCACAATGGCCACCAAAGCCGAGACATCCCCGACTCTGAAGAGCATGACGCAGGGCATGAGGTACACAAAGGCCGGCAGGGTCTGCAGGGTGTCCAATATGATCTGCAGACCTGAAGCGAGCCGATCGTTTCCAGCGGCCAGGATGCCGATCGGAATCCCGATGAGGGCGGCGATGCAGACCCCGATGCCGCAAAGATAGACCGTATACATGGTTTTTTCCCAGTACCCGGTGATGGCAGGGAAAAGGGCTGCTGCAGCAATGAGCAGCGCCAGCCGCCAGCCGCCGAGCCGGTAGCCGGCATAGGCCAGTACAGCGATGACCACTGACCAGGGCAGTCCCAGAAGAAATTTTTTCAAAGGCACCAGGAGATAGATCAGAAGAAAGGACCGGAGAGTGTTCAGGACATCGTAGAGATGGATATTGATCCAGCTCATGAGGCCGTCCCAGAACGGGGCCGTACTGATGAACCAATCTTCAGGATAGAGCGCAATCCATTGAAATTCGGCCCCGAGGGCCAGGGTCGCAAACAACAGGCCCAGGGCGGTCAGGCTGTGCCGGTGCCTGATGCCCTCGTTTTTGGAAGATGCTGTCTTGCGTCGCCTGCTCTGCGTGATGGCCTGGCTCAGCCTGTCCAGGGCAATGGCCAGGACCACAATGGCAATGCCGGCCTCCAGGCCCCTTCCTATATGGAGTCGCCGCAGGGCCGTGAGAACATCGTAGCCCAATCCGCCGGCCCCGATCATGGAGGCGATGATGACCATATTCAAGGTAAGCATGATGACCTGATTGATGCCGACCATGATCTGGTGCAGAGCCGAGGGCAGTTTGATTTTTATAAAAAGCTGGATTCGGGAGCAGCCGCTGGTGATGCCTGCCTCGAGTTGACTGTCCGGTACGGCCTGGAGTCCCAGGTGGGTGCAGCGGACCATGGGGGGGACCGCATAGATCACGGTGCCCAGCATGGCGGAAACCGGCCCGAAGCCGAAAAGAAAAAGGATGGGGACGAGATAGGCGAAAATGGGCACGGTCTGCATCATGTCCAGAAGAGGCCGGATCAATATTTCCGCGGTCTTGCTCCAGTAGGAGATGATCCCCAAGATGAGGCCGAAGAGCACGCCAAGGGGGACGGCAACGAGAATCGAAGAAAAGGTCTCCATGGCGCTGACCCACTGACCAAAAACAGCCAGATACAAAAAACAGCCACCGCTGATCAGAGCGAGTTTCCATCCCTGGAGGTAGTGCCCCAGCAGGCTGACGCAGCCGACAACGCCGAGCCAGGAAACATGGGGCAGATGTCCTTCAATGCGCCCCAAAAGAGGCAGTTGGAAGGAGATATCGAATCCTTGGACCAGCAGGCCCATGCCCAGCTTGAAGGGCCAGCTCACCAGCCAGGCCAGTGACCGCGTCAGTTCCTTGAAGGTGAACAGGCCGAAGCTGCATTCATGGATGAGCCATTTCATGGCCTGATTGAGCCAGTCCTGAACAGGCAGCACCCACTGTTCAGGATAGACATCGATCCATTGATACTGCTGTCCGAGTATGACAAAGAAGGCCACAATAGCTGCCGGCCAGAACAGGAAAGTCAGCCGCCTCAGTTTCCGGAAAAGCTGTGTTCCGTTCCCGTGTAGCGGCAGATCGATCGTTGCAGAGCTCATAGGATTTACTATTGAATATTGAATGTTGCTGAATATAAGAAAATCAAGAAGTTACAATGCCTGTATTTAAAAGCATTATATTCTTTGCCATAACAATCGGAAATGGCAATTCGAAAATTCTAAAGCCTGTCTTCAGGCTTCAGGTCTCGATCCATTGCCGGAAAAGAGAGTTTCCACAACAGCCTCCTGGGTCAGGGTCCCGACAATTCTGCCTTTGGGATCGCTGACGGCGAGCGGTTCCGGTTGGGAGAAGACCTGCTGGGCGCATTGTTCAATGGTTGCTTCTGCGGACACATGGGAGCTGCCCTCTCCAATGAGCGTCTGATCTTGAGTCTGGGGCAGGGGGTCCATGACGGCCTGGGCGGAAATGACTTTGCCCCTGGGGATTCTACTGGTGAATTCGCTCACATAGGCATCGGCCGGATTGGTCAGCAATTCTTCCGGGGTTCCGGTTTGAATGATTTCTCCGTCTTTCATGATGGCGATGCGGTCAGCCAGGCGGATAGCCTCGTCAAAATCATGGGTGATAAAGACGATGGTCTTGTGCAGCAGGCGCTGCAGGCGGAGGAATTCATCCTGCATTTCGCTCCGGATCAAAGGATCCAGAGCGGAAAACGGTTCATCCAGAAACCAGACCTCGGGTTCCACGGCCAGAGAGCGGGCGATGCCCACCCGCTGCTGCTCCCCCCCGGACAGTTCATTGGGCAGATTGTCGATCCGGTCTTCAAGGCCTACGAGGTCAATGACCTCCCGGGCTCTTTCCAGCCGTTTCCTTTTGCTTGTTCCCTGGACTTCCAGAGGGAAAGCCACATTCTCCAGAACGTTTCGATGGGGCAGCAGTCCGAAGTGCTGAAAGACCATGCCCATTTTGTGCCGTCTGATCCGGATCAAATCTTTTTCTTTGACAGTGGACAGATCCTGGCCGTCGAAGAGGATTTCCCCATGCGTTGGATCATGCAATCTGGACATGCAGCGGACCAGGGTGGATTTCCCTGAGCCCGACAAGCCCATAATCACGAATATCTCGCCCAAGGCAATGTCCAGGTTCACGCGCCGGGCGGCTCCTATATAGTTGGACTCGGCCAACACCTGATCACTGGGATTATAGTCGTGTCTGGCCAGGAAGCGCCTGGGCCTGTGGCCAAAGACTTTCCAGACGTTCCGGCAGGCCAGCTTGGGTTCTGATTTCTGCGTTTGCTGAGCGGTGTGTCGGTTCAGGTTCATAGCAGATTCCTCCAAAAAGTTATGTGTCAGCCCTGCCAGGGACAGGTCTGACACATAACTGCTGAATAGTTAGTGATTTCTCGAGGCCTACTTGGTCCAGCTGTTCCAGACATCCCGATTGTTCTGCACCCATTCCGCCGCCACATCTTTGACCTTCCGGCCTTCCAGGTCGACTTCAGCGATGAGTTCGCCGATGACCTCGTTTTCGATATGAAAGCCCTTGATCGCTCGATGGGCGCCGGGCCATTTGTCCTTGAGTCCGGCCCAGGCCACTTTTTTGATCCAGCCGTACGGTTTGCCGCAATCATAGGCCTTGTCCGGGTTTACGCCCCAACTGGGGTCATCATAACATTCGTCGCAGTATTCGGGGAATTCGACCCATTCGCCGTCGTATTTGATCGGAACCCAATGCGGGGCATAGACCCAGAGCAGAATCGGGGCCTTACGTTCATACGCGGCCTTGAGCTCGGAGAACAGGGCTGCATTGGTTCCGGAATGGACCACCTCATAGTCCAGGCCTAAAGCTTCTATCCGCTCTTCGTCGTGCCCGCCCCAGGTAACGGGGCCGCCGAGATATCGGCCTTTGGGCGCTGTCATGGGGGTGGCGAAGACTTCCGCGCAGTCGTTGAGCGCTTTCCAGTCCGGCAAGCCCGGGCATTTTTCCTTCATATAGCTGGGGTACCACCACTCCTCTTTGGCCCACATGCCGGTTTCCCCCATGTCCTCGGTTTTTCCGGTGGCCAGAGAGGCTTCCATGGCCTGTTTTCCGGTGGTCTCCCACATCTCCATGGCCACATGCAGGTCGCCGGACTCCAGACCGGCGAATTGGGCCAGATAATCGGCCACCACATATTCCACGTTGTACCCCATCTCCTGCAGAACCTCGCCCATGATGTGAGAGTTGATGATTTGCCCTGTCCAGTCGTGGAGGGTGATCTTGATGGGGTCTTTGGACTCGGGAATGGTCCCGGACAGTCCGGTCAAGGGCAGGGAAAACACGGCCGCCAGGACGAGACTTGCAAGGCATTTCTTCCAGTTTGGCATAGGATAACTCCTTTTGTTTGTGAGGTCTTTGCGTTTTCAGGGCGGGGGCTTCCCGGTTTAGGCCCTGGAAGGGCGTGCTGAAAAGTTTAAAATAACCTCTGGTTCGATATTTAATGAAATCCGGAATCGTGTCTGCATTATTTTGGATTTCAGACGGTATCAAGTAGTTGGGGTGTGCCGCCTTGAGCATGATTTTGCCGGAATCGTTCGAAACGGTGAAGACCATAGCCCTTGAAGTCGAAATCAAGGGCTGAAATCCTGTCCTGGATCATGCCCCACATACCCCACCAGATATCGGCCGTTAATTTGTGCAGGCGCATCCGGGCCAAGGCTTCCGGTTCTATCTGTCCGGCGTAGGCGGTGAGCAGCAGCTCCTCCTGTTTCGGGCTCAAAGGGTGCTCCACCGCCACGTCCCCCAGGTCAAAGAAGGGATCGTTCATTCCCGCGTACTCCCAATCGATGATCCACAGCCTGTCTTCGGGATCAATAATGAAGTTTTCCGAGAGGAGGTCGTTATGGGAGGCGGTCAGGGGCGGCTTGTTCCGTTCCATGGCCTTTTCCACGCCGTCCATCACCTGGAGCATCCAGTCGAAGTCCCGGGGCAGAGCGGCCTCCACCTCCCGGCACATGTCGGCATAGCGGCGAATCATATCAAAAACATAGGTGGTGTTGCCGAATTCGGCGTTTGCCTGGAGACGTCGCAGGGCATTCCCTATTTTTCCGATTTTTTGATCGTCTGCGGCAACGGTTTCCGGGTGCATCACCTCCCCTTCCAGGTATTCGATCACCAGGACGTTCTCCGGCTTGAGACTCTCAAGCACCCGCGGGGAAACCCCGGCTTGAGCCGCGGCCTTTGAATTGAACAATTCGAAATCCCTGTTGATCATGACTTCAGAGCCCTGTCCCGGAATCCGAAGCACATATCGGGTCCCGTTGACCTGGACCGTATAGTTTTCATTGGTCAGGCCGCCGCTCAGCGTCTCGTATGTCGGGACATAGCCCTTCCAGAGCTCAATTCTGTCCAGAAGGGATTCAACGCTTCCATCTCTCATGCTGCACTCCTTTCAGCCCATGATTACTGAGCCAAGCTTAAGGTTTGGAGGAGTTTTTGGACCGGAATGGTGAAGGCCTCGATTTCCCGGGCCGACATCCTGGAAAAAGCGTCATGAAGCTTGATCACCAGCGGATTCGGCAGGACCCCGGTCAGTTTCCGTCCTTTAGGGGACAGGTGAATATGCTCAGACCTTGCAGGCGGTGCGCAGATCCTGGACCGCATCGGTCTGTTCCCAGGTGAAATTGGGATGCTCCCGGCCGAAATGGCCGTAGCAGGAAGGCTCCTTATAGAGAGGCCGTTTGAGATCCAGACGTTCCAGGATAAAATAGGGACGGAGATCAAAAACGTCCCGCACGGCCTGGGTCAAAATCCGGTCTTCCACGATTCCGGTGCCCCTGGCGGATACCAGCACGGAGACCGGATCGGCCATGCCGATGGCGTAGGCCAGCTGGACTTCGCAGACTTCCGCCAGGCCGGCGGCAACGACGTTTTTCGCCACATACCTGGCCATGTAGGCTGCAGAGCGGTCCACTTTGGAGGGGTCTTTCCCGGAAAAGGCGCCGCCTCCGTGTCCTCCCATGCCGCCGTAAGTGTCCTGGATGATCTTGCGTCCGGTGACCCCGGCGTCTCCCATGGGTCCGCCGACGACGAAACGGCCGGTGGGATTTATGAATACCCGCAGGTCGTCGTCCAAAAGTTCCTGAGGCAGGCTCTTGAAAATGACCTCCTTTTTGATGCCCTCCTGGAGATCGTCGTAGGAGACCTTGTCGTCGTGCTGGGCTGAAACCACCACGTTGTCGATGCGCACCGGCCGGCCGTCCTCATACTCCAGGGCGACCTGGGTCTTGCCGTCGGGCCGGAGAAAATCAAGAATGTTTTTCTTCCGGACATAGGCCAGCCGACGGCTCAGTTTGTGGGCGTAGTGGATCGGAGCGGGCATCAAGGCCTCGGTTTCCCGGCAGGCGAATCCGAACATCATGCCCTGATCGCCGGCGCCTTGTTCTTCCGGGCTCTTGCGGTTAACCCCCTGGGCGATGTCCTGGGACTGCTTGTCGATGGAGGAGATCACCGCGCAGGTCTCCCAATCGAACCCCATATCCGAGCTGTCGTATCCAATATCTTGAACCGCGTCTCTTGCTATTTTGGGAAAATCAGCAAACCCGCTGGTGCTGATTTCCCCGGCGATCATGACCAGGCCAGTGGTGACCAGGGTCTCGCAGGCCACCCTGGAGTTGGGATCCTGGGCCATGAGGCTGTCCAGGATTGAATCGGAAATGCGGTCGGCCACTTTATCCGGATGTCCCTCGGTGACTGATTCAGAAGTGAACATATATCGATCTTGCTGTTTTTTCATGTGGAAAACTCCTTGTGCTGTGGAATACAGGATTCCGATTGATTGAAATGCCCGGCCGGAAGCTGATTCGGCTTCCGCCCCGCATGAAAGAGCTTATATACGCTTCGATATTCAATGTCAAGATAATATATTCAAAAAATATTTTTGTATTAATTGTCTTGACTTTGACAAAAAACTCGATAAGATTAGGCTTGGCGGTTGAGGAGGGCTTCTGCAAGCAAGCAGAAGCTGAATGTCATCTGCAAGCTAAGAATAAGGAGGATTGACATAATGCGCTTGAACCAAAAAGAACAATCTATTGTTGAAGATATAAAGGAATTGAGTTCCCAGGCCGGATCACACTCTCCAAGTGTTTTGAGTCTGTCGGAAAAAATCCCGGATTTGGATATCAAGGTGGACGCCTGCTTTTTGTCCAATCCCTATGCGACCGATCTTTTTGCCGAGAAATTGCAAAAGGACCTGATCAGCTCCGGCAAGCTTCGCGAAGTCCTGGAGTTTTATCCTTCCCAGAATCAGGTGATTGCCGAGTGTCTGGCCGAGCATCTTCAGGTGCCGCCGGAAAAGATTTTTCTGGGCAATGGGGCCACGGAAATCATTCAGGCGGTGATCCATAATTTTACCAGCCGGAAAATAATCATCAATATCCCGACCTTTTCTCCGTATTATGAATTTGTGCCCGAAGGGGTGGAGGTGGTGTACAATGAACTCTACCAGGAAGGGGAATTCCGCTTTGACCTGGAGGGGTATATCCGTCTGGTGGAGGCAAAGCGGCCGGATACCATCGTAATCATCAATCCGAACAACCCGAGCGGCTGCTATCTCACCCTCAGCGAGATTGAAACGCTGGTGCAGCGCCTGCATTGGGTGGAGAATATCATTATTGACGAAAGTTTTATGCATTTCGCTTTTGAAGATCAGAGCTACGAGTTGATCACCGCGACCCATCTCAGTGCACGTTTTCAAAATCTGATCATCATCAAAAGCATGTCCAAGGATTTCGGCATTGCCGGAATCCGGGCCGGTTATGCGATTATGGAAAGGGGCAGGGTCGATGATCTCTTGGACAACGGCTATCTCTGGAACCTGTCCGGCCTGGCGGAATATTTTTTCCGCCTCTACGCGGATCCAGAGTTTCAGAAAGAATATGACCGGGTCAGAATCCGGTACATCAAAGAAACCCAGAAATTTTTCAAGGGACTGGCCCGGATCGACGGACTGCGGGTCTATCCCAGTCTAGGGAACTTCATCCTCGTGGAGCTGATCAATGGCTGGACTGCCTGTGATTTTGCCTCTGCCCTGTTGATCAAGCACGGGGTCTACTCCAGGGACTGCAATGACAAAATCGGGCTGGAGGGGGAATTTGTCAGGATCGCGTCGCGCTCGGGACAGGAGAACGAGTATATCCTGCAGTCCATTGCCGATGTCATGCAAAGCGGAAATAGCGGCCAAACGGAAACTGTGCAGGACAACAATCTGGTGCAGTTGAGCTTTTGGGAGCGGGAGGACTGCGATATCCAGGGCATGATGCTCAACCCGGAAGCGGACAAGATCGAAGCCAGGGATCGGATGGAAGTCTTGAGTTATCTTCCGGATCTTACGGGGAAGAGGATTCTGGAGCCTGCTGCCGGGATCGGACGATTCACCACCCATTTTGCCCTCCAGTCCGAAAAAGTCGTGGCCCTGGATTTTGTGGAGGACTTTATCGCCTTGAATAGAAATATCTGCGCTCCGTTTGCCAACATCAGCCACCAGGCCGCGGATATCATGAAGGCGGAATTCGAGCCTGAATCATTCGATGTGATCTTCATCAACTGGCTGCTCATGTACCTCGAAGACGCGGACCTTGAGGTCCTCAAAAAAAGGATGGTGCAATGGCTGAGCCCCGGCGGAAAGCTTTTTCTCCGGGAGAGCTGCGTGAGTTCCTCCAACCCGGACGAACCCCATCCGCATACCTCCTACCGGGACCCGCAGGTCTATGAAGAGCTGTTCGTTCCGGATTTTGAAATTGTGAACTCCGGCCGAATCGAGGCCTATGTCCAGGAGTACGGAAATTCGAACCAGCGCTGGTGGCTCTTCAAAAAATAATTTTTGGAGGGAAGACCCTCCAAAAATTATATATTCAGAACTCTTCAACGAATTTCGATATTATGTCCAATTTTGGTTTTTCTGCCACGATTGGGGTGCAGCGTGCCCAGATCCGAGGCGCAAGAAAATTTGAAACCGCAGTGTATTGCAATACATGAGGATTTCAAATTTTTGAAGCAACAAAGGAGATGGGTGCCTTGCCCCCCAATCACTATTTGACTGTCAAGACCGGGCAGTGGGCCTCCAGGATAACGAACTGGGCCGTGGAGCCGAAAAGGAGTTTCCCGACTTTGGAACGCCTTTTGACCCCGATGATGATCTCGTCGATATCCTGTTCCCTGGCCAATTGTACGATGTCTTCGCCGGGCTCCATGCCGCGCACCGAGAAATGGATTTCCGAGGCGATCTTGGCGGTATCGAGCTTGATCTTGACCTGATTGAGCATCTTTTCAGCGATTTCAAAATCGCGCCTGGGCACCTCCATGCCGCCTTTAATGGAGTAGACCACATGGAGCGTGCCGTCCCGCTTCTTTGCCTTGTCCATGCCTATTTTCAGGGCGTCCTTGGCCACATTGGACCCATCATAACAGACCAGGATGTTCATACTCGCTCTCCTTTGAACTGCCTATCAGATCAGCTCTTCTTCTTTGTCTTGTCAATCGCAAATCCAAAATCCAAAATCCAAAATCTTATCAGGACAGGGCAAAGTCGGTGCTCGACCGCAGGCCTTTGACCTCAACTGTCGGCCGGCCGTCTGCATCGCAGCCTATGCCCGCGGGCCAGGTGAATTCTGAATCCAAACCCTGATAATAGTCAAGGTCATAGGGCAGGAGTTTGACCAGAACCCGGCCGTCATCTTTCGCTATCCTGGAGGTAAGACCGTAGTCGACCTCACCGATTTCGGTCAGGATGATGTAGCGGGGGATTTCCCGTCCGCTGCCTTCCCGTCTGACCTTAGTGGCGATGTCCACTATATCGTAGAGGTCGATGGGCCTGGCTTCATTGTGCTGCTTTTGGCCCGGCAGGCCGGCCAGGTACAGGTGATTGAATTCAAGCCCGTTCTCGCGCACGGCAAAGGCCAGATCGTGAATTTCCCGGCTCGAATCGTTGATATCGGTGAGCAGGGGGGTGTTCACATAGACGCTGATGCCTTTTTTGCGGAGTGCATCGGCCACCTGTTTTTGTTTGATTCCCATTTCCCCGGCATGAAGAAACCAGGTTTCGATTTCCAGACGCTGGGGGTTGACAACGCTCAGTTTGTTCAACTCCTCAAGCCGGTGGAGCACCGCAGGAGTAAAAGCTTCCGGCCGGGTGTTGAACCAGAAGCTGCGCAAACGGATGGCGTTGACATGCTTGATCTCCCGGAGACCTTTGATCAGGCGGGCCGCCTCATGCAAGTGCTCCAGGCAGTCAGTGGAAGCGGAGAGGATCACGTCCGTAATCCGCTCGTCCTTTTTAATAGACTCAAGCTCCTGTCCTCCGGCGCGAACATCCAGCTCCACCCTGGTCTCATGGGGCCGGAACAGGAATTCGAAGTCGGTGGGGATGAGACTGAAGCGCAGGTTTTCATTGCGGTACAGGAAGGAGCGCCACTGGGCAAGCGTCTGCGGGTCGGGATGGACTGTCTTGGCTTCCCGAGGGGTGCGCGATCCGTAAAACAGCCTGTCATCACCGATTTTTGCCATATAGCGGACGTCGATGGTCCCTTCTGCGTTGGCCCGAACATTTCCCAGCTTTTTCAGATCCGTGGCTTGAGGGACGAATTCCTGGAAATATTCAGGGGTATAGGGACTTCGAATCCAGATGAAGTCCTGATTGTCGGGGTCCTGTTCCACAGCCCATCCGCTGGTCTGCCAGTCCATTTTGCCGATGGGCGTGGCTGTGCAGATTCGGGGAATAACCCGGTCCGAGAGGTGCGCCCGGAGATAGTTGGCTACCTGCTGGCCCTCGGCAATGGTGCTCCAGTAGACGGAGTTGCCGTGGATCGGGCTGCAGGGGATGTAGATGTAGTGCAGTTCGGCCCCGGCTCCTCGCAGCAGGCTGAAAAGCCGGGTCAATTCAAGACCCTGGTCATTGCAGTCTTTGAGAAAGGGGGTTTGGATATAGACCTGAATGCCGTTTTTCACGAGTTCCGTGATGATTTCCAGGCTTTCCGGCGAGATTTCATCGGGGTGGATGAAATGGGTGGCCAGCTCCAGTCGTTTCCCCTTATGCCGGAGCATGAGGTTCTTTTCTTTCAAATAATCCAGCCAGGCCCGGTCATGTCCCAGAAAGAGATGCGGGTAATAGGACACGGAGCGGCTGGCCAGGCGCAGGGTCTGGACATGGGGGATCTCCGCCAGGCCGTCGATGGTCCGGTGCATATTGGCTTTATTCAAAAACGGATCCCCTCCGGTGACCACGATCTCCTTGATCCTGGGCGAGTTTCTGACATGCTCCAGGGCGCGATCCACATCTTCACTGCCGGGATTGGCTTCATTCCTGGTTTCTTTGTGTTTTCGAAAACAAAACCGGCAATAGACCGGGCAGCTCATATCCAGGAGGAAGATGACCCGATTCTGGTACATCTGCTCCAGAAGACCCTGGTGAAATTGACCGACCCAGGTGTTGGTGTGCCCCACCGGGTCCAGTTCTTCCACAAAGGGCAGGTACTGGTAGGCTACATTTTGGGAGATTCTGTTCTGGCGAATGGTGTGTTTGGAGAGCCGGACCGGATAGGTGTCGATGACCGACTGCAGGGCGGGCCGGTCTTTTTCCGGAAAATCGATGTTGGAAACTTTCTGAAGCTGGGCCACGTCTTTGATGGAGGAAAAAGAGTTGCCCGGAATCAGTTCTTCCAGGATCCGGACCAAAAACAGATTGGGCAGGAGAACGGCCCCGACGCGGATGCTCTGGGAACCATCCGCCCGGCCGAGCTGGGGGAGGAGTTCCTGAAAGAAACCATCGGGGTCTTCCGGATGCCCTGTAGCGGCCAGCAGGTTCTGAAATTGCGACCGACCGTCCCCCTCGCCGATAATTTGGAGAAAAGGTTTTCCTAAAAGAGATTGTTCGCCGTAATAATCAAGAAAATCGAGGCTTGCCGCAACAAGCGCCTGTTGATTGACTGCGGCTTGTTCATTGGAATAGACAAAATCAACCGTGTAGTTTGTGTCTTGGATTTCCATGACGACCTCCTGTTCGGGTCATTGACTGCAAAGATATGGGGACTTCCACTCGCCCTTTGATGCACATACCGAGGCATCCGGGGCGCGTGCCGCTGCTGTCCGGACCGGGCTGCATCTCATTCCAGCCATTTCCCGGACTTGACCCGGGGGAGAATCGCCAGGCAGGAGACCCCGCTTCCTTGCAAAATCAAAGCCGATCCAAAAAAACGAGTGCTTTTCATAGGTGAGTCTTTGAAATATACTGATCAGTATAAGACCTTGAAAAATAATGGTAAATATTTTATATACTTTTGAAAAAAACAATAGTAAATAATTTTTGGGTATTATTCAAGCCCCGATTTTGAGGTGGGGCCGGATCCCGGGACGAGAAGGAACGTCGAACGTCGAACTTTGAACGTCGAATGATAAATGAGGAGTGCCTGTGCAGAGTGGTAAAAATACAGGAGCAGGACTGATCAGCGGCATCCTGGCTTTTCTGCTCTGGGGGATTCTGCCCCTGTACTGGAAAGCCCTGGGCCTGCTGCCGGCGCCCATGATTCTCTGCCATCGCATCATCTGGTCCTGCGCCTTGATGCTGGTGGTTGTCTTGATAAGCGGCCGCTGGAGCGAAGTCAAACTCATTTTTTCCAATCCAGGACGCCTCGGGCTCTTATGTCTGAGCGGCGCTTTGTTGTCCCTGAACTGGGTGACCTTCATCTGGGGCGTCAATGCCGGGTATGTCCTGGAGGCGAGCATGGGCTATTACATCAATCCTCTGCTCAATGTCCTGCTCGGGTTTATTTTTTTCCGGGACCGGCTTCGGGTATTGCAGATTCTGGCTGTTTGCATGGCGGCCATCGGGGTGGGGTATCTCATTGTGAATTACGGCCGGGTGCCCTGGATTGCCCTGATCCTGGCCTTCAGTTTTGGATTTTACGGCCTGATCAGGAAAAAAGTCTCTGTGGAGCCCATGCCCGGACTGCTGCTGGAAATGATGATTTTGAGCCTTCCCGCGCTTGGCGTGCTGCTGATCCAGGACAGGCCTGATGCGCCTTTGGAGCAGGCGGGCCTCTGGATCTGGTTTCTGCTCATGGGGTCCGGCCTGATAACCGCGCTGCCCTTAGTGCTGTTCACGTTTTGCGCCAGGAATCTGCGACTGGTCGAGGTGGGGATTCTGCAGTACCTGGCCCCGACCTGCATGTTTCTGCTGGGGGTTTTTGCCTTTCAGGAGCCGTTTCCCATCCAGCGCTTGATCGCTTTTCTGTTCATCTGGTCCGGGGTGATTTTTTATGTCCTGGAAGCTGTTTTTTTCTTGAAAAAAACGGCTCGGCTGGTATGAAATCCGCCCTTTCGGGGTCGATGCCTGAAAATTACATTTGACTTCAGGCCGTATTCATTTCATTATAGACCATTAGTGTTTTGTCGGGATGAGCCGCAGAGAGCCTACCCCGCTTTGTTTCTTCTTACCTTCGTGTACTTTGTGACTTCGTGGTTCAAAAAATATTGTCTTTTATGACAGGGTTCAAGGAATAAGCGCCTAAATTTCAACCAAGCGGATGCACTGGACGCTCATTCTTCGCGCCAGTGATCCTGGTCGTTGCAACACATGCAAAAAAATCACAGGAGTTGCTTCATGAGCACCGACAGAAGTTGTATCTCCCGCTCCAAATATGATGCCTTTGTTTTTGATCTTGACGGAGTCGTGACCCAGACGGCCCGGATTCATGCAGAGGCCTGGAAGGAACTCTTTGACGCCTTTTTGGAAAAGCAGTCTCCGGACGGTACGTTTCAACCCTTCCGCCAGGACTGGGATTACTCCAGATTTGTAGACGGCAAACCCCGCTATGAAGGGGTCAAGAGCTTCCTGGAATCGCGAAATATCGAACTGCCCTATGGGAATGTCGATGATTCGCCTGAAAGAGAAACCATTTGCGGACTGGGCAATCGCAAGAATGAATTTTTCCGGAAGCGCCTCAAACAAGGGGGTGTGGACGCCTATGACAGCAGTATTGATTTGATCTTTCAGATCAGAAGCCGGGGCTTCAGGACTGCGGTGGTCTCTTCCAGCAAGAACTGCCGTTTTGTCCTGGAGGCGGCGAATCTGGTCCAGCTTTTCGATGTTCGGGTGGATGGAATCGATATTGAACAGCTCGATCTCAAAGGCAAGCCGGAACCGGATTCGTTTTTAGAAGCCGCCCGAATGCTCGATGTCAGTCCCGGCAGGTGCGTCCTGGTGGAAGACGCCATTTCAGGGGTCCAGGCCGGGCAAAAAGGGAAATTCGGCCTGGTCGTGGGCGTGGCCCGGGAGGATGTGGAGGATGAACTGAGACAGGGCGGCGCTCATCAGGTGGTCAAGGACCTGAGCGAGCTGGATCTTGAAGACGATGTGCTCAATCTTCCGCATGGATTGATGTATTTTGAAGAGATCAGAAAGCAGATCAAAGACAAGCGTGTAGCGGTCTTTCTGGATTATGACGGGACCTTGACCCCGATTGTCTCCCGTCCGGAAGAGGCCTTTCTGGCCGAAGACATGCAGCAGACCCTGCTCGGCTTAGCCAAAAAATGCACCGTGGCCATTATCAGCGGACGGGGGCTGGACCCCGTGCGGCAGTTCGTTGGCCTCGACAATGTGTATTATGCCGGAAGTCACGGTTTCGAAATCGAGGGCCCCGGCGGCCTCAGGATGGAGTTGGAAGCCGCCCGGGAGATGCTGCCGCTTTTAGATGCCCTTGAACAGGAGCTGCAGCAGAGACTGGCTTCCATCAAGGGCGCCCAGGTGGAGCGGAAGAAATTCTCCATAGCGGTGCATTACCGCAATGTGGCTGAAAGCGAGGCCGGGCAGGTGGAAACAGTCGTGGATGAGACGATTGCCGACAATCCCCAACTTGTCAAAGGGACCGGGAAAAAGGTCTTTGAGCTGAAACCGAGCATTGACTGGCACAAGGGCCGGGCCGTTCTCTGGATTCTGGAGAAGCTGGATCTTGATCAATATGGGGTCGTTCCCATGTTCATCGGGGATGACGTTACGGATGAAGACGCTTTCCAGGCTTTCTCCAAAAAGGGCGTTACCCTGTTTGTCGGGGACGAGTCCCGAAAAACCGCGGCCAAATACCGGCTGGAGTCCGTGAACGAAGTCCGGAATTTTTTGCACATGCTGCAGGCCTATCTCCGCAACTGGAAAACCTGGTCCCTGGTTTACGAGGGTTTTGAGCCGGAACAGGAAGGTTTACGGGAGGCCCTGTGCACCCTGGGCAACGGCTATTTCGCCACCCGGGGGGCGGCCCCGGAGGTCGGGGCTGATGAAATCCATTACCCCGGGACCTATCTGGCCGGTGGCTACAACCGCCTTAAAAGCCGAATCGCGGATCGGATCATTGAAAATGAAGACCTGGTCAATATGCCCAACTGGCTCTGCCTGAATTTCCGTTTTCCGGGTGAAGAGTGGTTCAGCCCGGATACCGCGGATATTCTCTCCTACCGCCAGGAACTCGATCTCAAAAACGGAGTGCTCTATCGAAGCATCCGCTTCCAAGACGCAAAAGGCAGAGAAACAAAGGTCTTTCATCGCAGGTTGGTAAGCATGGACCGCATGCATCTGGCGGCTTTGGAGACGGCCATTGTTCCGGTCAATTGGTCGGGAGAAGTGGAAATTCGGAGCGCCCTGGACGGGCGGGTGCGCAATCTGGGGGTCAAGCGCTACCAGGCCTTGAACCAGCAGCATCTCGAACCGGTCGGCAGTACCCAGGTTGATGATCACACCATCGGCTTGAAGGTCAGGACCAACCAGTCCAATGTCTTTGTGTCCCAGGCCGCACGCACGGAAATTTTTGAAAAACGAAAGCCTCTGACCGTCAAGCGGGAATGTCTGCAGGAACCGGGATATATCGCCCAGGAATGCTCCCTGTATCTCAAAGAGGGGGTCGGCCTGTCCATTGAAAAAGTTATGGCCCTGTTCACCTCCAGAGACTACACCATCAGTGAATCTCTTCTGGATGCTTCAAACACCGCCCGGAAGGCCAATCGCTTTGCCTGTCTCCTCAAAAGCCATGCTACGGCCTGGAATCATTTATGGCGAAAGTTCGCCGTGGAAGTGGAGCTCAGCCTGAACGGCTCGGCTGCAGGGCCGGTCAGCGGCTATGATCATTATCACTATGTCCAGCGCACGCTGCATCTCTATTGCTTCCATCTCCTGCAATCCGCCTCCATGCATTCCATGGACATAGATGTGGGAATGCCGGCCCGGGGATGGCACGGGGAAGGCTATCGGGGGCATATTTTCTGGGACGAATTGATTATTTTCCCCTATTTGAACTATCGGACGCCCCAGATCACCCGGACTCTGCTCATGTATCGCTACCGCAGGCTGGGACAGGCCCGGGAAATGGCCCGTGAAATGGGCTGCAAAGGGGCGATGTATCCCTGGCAGAGCGGCAGTACCGGACGCGAAGAGACCCAGCAGATGCATCTCAACCCGCAATCCGGCCGCTGGCTCCCGGATAATTCCCATCTGCAGCGTCACGTCAATGTAGCCATTGTCTACAATATCTGGCAATACTGTCAGATCAGCGGCGATTTTGAATTCCTTTCCTTTTACGGTTCGGAAATGATACTGGAAATCGCCAGATTCTGGGCCAGTATTTCTGTCTACAACGAACAGGAGGACCGTTTTGAGATCCACAGGGTCATGGGGCCGGATGAATATCACGACGGGTATCCGGATCAGGAGCGACCGGGCTTGAAGAATAACGCCTACACCAATATCATGGTCGTCTTTGTCATGAATCAGGCCCTGGAGCTGGCGGATATTCTGCCGCAGGAGGATTGGCTTCAGCTGTGCGACAGGCTGGAGATCAAGAAGGCCGAGATCAAGCGCTGGGACGAAATCAGCCGGAAGATGAAGGTGGTCTTCCATGAAGACGGCATTATCAGTCAATTTGAGGGCTATGATCAACTCGAGGAATTCGATTGGGAAGGCTACCTCCGGCGCTATGGCAATATCCAGCGGCTGGATAGAATCCTCGAATCGGAAGGAGACACCCCGAACCGTTACAAGGTCTCCAAGCAGGCGGATGTGCTCATGCTGTTTTATCTGTTCAGTTCGGAGCACCTGGAGAGCCTGTTCAATCAGATAGGCTATCCCTTTGATCTGGACATCATTCCCAGGAATATCGACTACTATCTGCAGCGGACCTCCAACGGCTCTTCATTGAGCTATGTCGTTCATTCCTGGGTGGCGGGCCGGCGCAACCGAAAGGAGTCCTGGGAGCTGTTTGAAGAAGCCCTGAAGACGGATGTGGCCGACATCCAGTCAGGAACCACGGCCGAAGGAATCCATCTCGGGGCCATGTCCGGGTGCGTGGACATCGTGCAGCGCGGTTTCACCGGACTGGAAGCCAGGGAGAATGTACTCCGTTTCAATCCTTCGTTTCCGGAGGAGCTCAGGCGGGTCAAGTTTCATCTCCGTTACCGCGGGCACTGGCTTGATCTGGACATTACCGGCGAGCGGATGAAGATCGAGGCCTTGAAAGGCGGCGCGGAGCCGGTCAAGGTTCAGATCAGGGATCAAGTCTATGATTTGGAAGACGGCAAGACCATTGACTGTGCCTTGTCCTGATTTAAGGATTCGGATTCGGCGCCTGTACGAAAACTCATATTTGTGAGATCTGGCGGCTGCCGCCTGGAGCGGTGGATGATCCAAAAGACCTTTCGTTGTCAAACGAGTCCCCGAGCGCCGCGAAAGCTGGCCAAGGCGATTCGCAGGTTTTTGAGCCGGTATCTTGTTGATCAGGATATGCTCTATGAGCTCGAATTGGCGCTCACTGAGGCCTGTTCCAATATTGTGCTCTACGCCTATAAGCATGACACTGAGGGAGAGATCCGGATCCAGGTGACCCTGGAGCCGGGCTCTTGTCTGGTGATTGAGATCACGGACTGGGGGTGTCCATTTCACAGTCCGCCGGAGAGTCCCCCGGTCCAGCCGGATCCGCGATCTGAGTCAGGACGAGGGATCTATCTGATTTCTCAGATAATGGATGCCTATCGTTTCAGCCATTCACAGCAGATGAACACCCTTCGTATGGAAAAAAAATTGAGGAGCGAGCATGAAGTGCCTGGAAATTGAAAAAAAAGGAGAAGAGGTCTGCATTCTTCACTATATAGGGGAATTGACCCTGGAATGCGTTCAGGAAGCCAAGGAGGAGACCGAGAGCTATGTGCGCAGTGATGCCGTGCATACCCTGGTGATCGATCTGTCCAGGACGGTTTTTCTGGATAGTTCCGGGATTGGTTTTCTCGTGCATATCCACAACCGGATGCAGTCCCAGGACAAAAAGCTGTATTTGTACAATCTTTCGCATCAAGTCAAAAAAACACTCGGTCTGGTGAAGCTGCTTGATTTTTTTTATATACTCGAATCAGAGGAGGAGTTGGAACAGCTCATGGACGAGCCGGGAACCCAGTGATGTTTGGGGAAAATTTGATGAGCACCATTGTAACGTCGTCTTCCTGCACGGCTCCTTGACGAAAGTCTTCAAGGGCGCTCACGATTGTGTTGCACAACTCCCGGGTCTGCAGGTGAGCGTGTTTTAGGAGCAGTTGTTGCACACGCTCGCTCCCGAACATCTCTTTTTCAGGATTTCGGGTCTCCCGAATGCCGTCTGTGCTGATGAGCAAGATATCCCCTGCTTCAAATACGACGGGACCAGCCAGGGGATAGTCGACTTCAGACGCGATTCCCAAAGGCATACCCGTATTGGGAAGCTCTATGATGCGTTCTTCCTTTTTCTTGAGCCACAGGGCGGATTCGTGTCCGGCCGATACCCAGCTCAGAGATCTTTGCTCTTCATACAAGATCCCGAAAAAGAGTGTCAGGAACTGGCCCTCCTTGGTGTCTTTCACCAAATGCTGATTTAGATTGGCAAAGAGATCACTCAGACTGTGCCTGCTTTGAAAGGCATAGGCCCTGAGGGCGCCCCGGGCCGAAGCCATGAGCAGGGCGGCCCCGATGCCGTGACCGCTGACATCCCCGATGGCGATCCCCAGTCTGGAGTTTTCCCGGCCGCCAATATCAATGAAATCGTAATAATCACCGCCTGTCTCGTCGGAATAGACACTGATGCCGGAGATGTCGAAATCTTTTATATGGGGAGATTGTCTGGGCAGAAGATATTGCTGGGATTTTTCGGCTACAGCCAGGGCCTGGCGCATCCTCTGGTTCTGCAGGAGCATCGGTCCCATGTCGTTGACCGTGTCCCCGAGTTCCTGAAGTTCATCCCCGGTGTTGATGTGTACCCGGGTCTGAAAATCTCCTTTGGCCAGCCCATTGGTGGCGGTCGTCAGGCGCTTGACCGGCCGGGTGATGGAGCGGGCGCTGAAAAAGGCCAGAATGAGGGCGATCAGAATCGCTCCAATGAAGATCCAGCCTGTAAACGAGAGGCTGCGAACGGTCAGATCATGGACCAGGGTCCTGATTTTTTGGGCCTGGTCGATGATCGGTCCATAGGGCAGGATAAGCACCGGAAAGAGTTCGTATGCATCATGCGAACCAAAGGCATACAGAGCCTCTTGCCCTTGATAGGTTGTTTTTCGGACCCCGGACTCTCCGGAAGACAATTCTTGGAGGATGTCCTGAAAATCCGGCCCGGCCTCAGAGGGAGTAAAGGCCGAGCTGCCTTCCGACTGTCTGGTGATGAGCGTTCCGCCGTATTGGGCGTCTTCGGGCATGAAGACGCGGAGCTTCTCCGCAGCCCCGTCAGTTCGGGGCTCGAATCGGGCCAGCATGATCTGGACCCGCTGGGCCCACAGTTTGGGAATTTTCAGGGAGTAAAAAGCGGTGTTGAACCGGGTGCTCATGGAAGTCACCCCGGCAAACCGTCCGTCCGGATAAAACAAGGGTTCAGCCACAATCTGTACCCAGGCCCTGGTCACCGGCTCTTGGCAGACGGTCCAGGTCGTTTTTTTCAAGGCCTGAGTCTTCTGAAACCAGGGCTGCTCCCTGGGAGCATAGCTAGGGGGAAAGCTGTTATGCGCGGGGTAGTTGCTCTCCAGACCCGTGTGCAGGGTGGTTTGCTGCCAATAGATGTGTTCGGGCAGCAGCCGATACACAAAACGGTAGCCCTGGACCAGACTCTGCAGCTTCTTGAGTTCCTCTGTGCAGGCCTCCCTCGCGAGCCCTTGGGGGGCAAACCAGACTTGGTGGCTGTAATTGACCCAGACCGGAGGTATGCCGGCTTGCCGGGTCTGACGGATATGCTTGTAGCTCAAGTCCATGCCTGACCAGGCCGGCTGTCCTTTGGCAAAGTCCTCCGGGAAGAGAATCCTTGGGTCGGGTTCCGGAGGGCGGGACAGTCGCTGCTCCACTTCCCTGGCCTGCATCCGGATCGCGGTTTCCATGACCAGTTTTTCCTTTTTCAGGATTTCTGTGTAGTCATCAACCGTCTTTTGGAGAAATTCCTGCTCGTTTTGAACCAGGAACCGCTGGGTGTTTCCCCCGATCTCTTCCCCAAGCCGATGCATGGTTTGATGATGGAAAAAAACAAGGGTCATCAGTGGGGGCAGGGCAACAATAAACAGGAGCAGGGTGAATTTTTTTTGAATTTTCATATTACGATAAGGCACTGGTTGCCGGACGGGAATCCAATAAATCCAATAGCGGACTCCTTAGCACAGAACCCGTTGAAATACAAATAGCCTTTGTCGATCCTGCATCCTCAGAAACCTCAGGAAAAGGAGGTCTTCCATGAATTTCCCAATGATCGATGCGCAAGCTTTTTTCCAGATGATCAGCACCTGGTTTGTGACCAGCGGGGTGGATATTCTGATCACGGTGATTCTCATGCTCATTGCCTTGAAGATCGCGAAAGGCGCGGGGAAGAAGTTCGCCTCCCTGCTCCAGAACAACAAAGACGATGAATTCAAAAAGCGGGCCGATACTTTGACCTCCATTGTCCAGCTCGTCCTTACGATTCTTGTTCTGGTTGTGGGGTGTATCATCATTCTGGGCGAGCTTGGCTTGGAAATCGGCCCTATACTGGCTACGGCGGGCATCTTCGGTCTGGCCATCGGCTTCGGGGCTCAAAACCTTGTCCAGGACGTGATCAGCGGATTTTTCCTGCTCCTGGAAGACCAGGTTAGGGTGGGAGACGTGATCCAGGTCTCCGGCAAGGGCGGTTTAGTGGAAAAAGTCACCCTGCGGATGATCGTTCTCAGAGACCTGGCCGGCAATGTTCACTTCATCCGTAACGGCAATGTGGACGTGATCACCAACATGACCAAGGATTACGGCCGCTATGTTTTTGAGATCGGAGTGGCCTACCGGGAGAATGTGGACGAGGTCATTCAGGTCGTCAAGGAAGTGGATGAAGAGCTGCGCAGGGATCCGGACTTCAAAGAGGATATCCTGGAACCCATCGAGGTTTTGGGCCTGGATCGCTTCGATGACTCGGCCGTGGTCATCAAGGCCAGATACAAGACCAAAGCCATCAAGCAGTGGGGCGTGGGCCGGGAGTTCAACCGGCGCTTGAAAATGGCTTTTGATGCCAAAGACATTGAGATCCCTTACCCGCATATGACGCTGTATGTCGGAGAAGACAAGCAGGGGCAGGCTTCGCCGCTGCCGCTGCGGCTGCAGATGCAGGGGAAAGCAGGGAAATTGATTGATAATGGCATGGAATAATTGTGTGGTTCTCTTCAGAGATTCGCACAGTCGAGAGGCTCGCATGTGGGGGGAAGCCACAGGTGTTCATCTCGTATCGAGTCTCGCCTGGGCCGAAGTCTGTGCGGTAATCGCACGCATGCGAAAAGAGCAAATCGTGACCGAGAACGGGGCCAGGTTTGAAGAGTATTTCAGTGGCGGAAAATGTTCATCGGCGTATTGCATACACACGGGCCTTCTTATCCCAAATATTTTTTCTTGACATTATGTGTATCGCAGAGTACACAGTACTCGACATGAAAAAAGAATTCGGTGCCTATCTTCGAAAAGTCCGTGAAGAACTTCGCCAAAAGGACAAACGCTATTCCGTGCGGCAGGTGGCCGGACGTATCGGGATTGAACCTTCCTATCTGAGCAAGGTGGAGCGCGGGGAAAACGTGTCCCTGTCCGAGGAAAAGACCATCCTCCTAGCGCAGGATTTGGGAAAGGACCCGGACGTTCTCCTGGCCCTGGGCGGCAGGGTCTCCAGCGAACTGCAGGCGGTTATCCGCAAGCGCCCGGTCCTCTTCGCCAGTCTCATCAGACAGCTGAAGGACCTGCCCGACCATGCCGTTCTGCGCATCGTCCGGGAAGTCAGGGACGGGGATTGGTAAGAAGAGCCGGCGGAACAAAAGGTGAGGAGACAGCATGCTTGAAATTTCAAATCACAGCTTACGATGCAGTGACCGGACAGAACTGGCAGGGCGAGTTGCAGGCCGATCCCCAGGATTATGTTGTCATTTGAAGCGTAAAATATTCAAAGCGCGATACCCCAAAATACAAGCGGTCAATGATCAACATATAGCTGAAGACTCGCCGAAATATTCACGGAAACCAACATCCGACAGTGAACACGATCAGCGGAGTGATCCACAGGGGAGGGACGGAATAAGCCTCCTGGATCTTGCACCACCACATTATCAGCGAGTCAGTCGTCCCCAAGCCCTGTCTCTGTCCCCGGGCGGGCGCATCCGCCAGGAAATCATAGAAGACCCATTTGATCTTGCCGACTGGGATCAGAAAAGGACCAGCCGCTGTTTTGTGCATCTGGCCAATAGCGAAGAGTGGAAGGCCATGACAGGAACACTCCCTCCA
>JAABTT010000044.1 GCA_011389765.1 Desulfohalobiaceae bacterium S24
TGACGATCCAAAACAGCAAGCTGTTTCCCGCCGCTGAGGAGCCTTCCTTTGAAAATATCGCCGGCAAGGCCGGATAAAACTCCAGCATTTTGGATTTGCGATTGACGATTGCTAAGGGCAAGCATAAGAATTGCTTGTCTGAACTTACTGATCCAATTTTGTTTTTTTCCGACAAGGACTGCCGATTCAAAGGTTCCTGGTCTCTATTTCAATAAAAACTGGATCAGTATAAAACCAATATCTGACCTTTTTCTTCAAGGCTAGACCAGAATCCGCCGCACTCATAAACTGTGCTCTGTTTATCTGGAATCGCCGGCCGCGGCCGATTCCAGAATGGCGACATAATCCTGCACCCCAGCCACTCTCGGATTGGAAGCGTTGGATCCGTTCTGGGCCGAATACTCGGCAATGCGGCTGAAAGAGCCGGCCTCAATCCCCAACTCCAAAAATCCAGGAATACCGACTTTTCCTGAAACATCCTCCACCCGCTCAATGAACTTTGCAGCCAGATCCTCTTCGTTTTCCCCCTGAATGCCGACGGCTTCGGCCAAGACTGCATACTTGTTTGCACAGGCCGGCAGATTGAAACGCATGACATAGGGGAGAAAAATGGAATTGGCCACGCCATGGGGCGTATCGAACAGGGCGCCGATGGATTCCGCCAGGCAATGCACCGCTCCGACATCGCTGTTGCCAAAGGCGTATCCGGCCAGGGTGCTTCCGTACATAAGCGATTCCCTGGCCGCTGTGTTCGCGGCGATATCCTGATAGGCCGGCTCGATGGCCTTACAAATCAATTTGACGGCCTGCAGGGCAAATTGATCGGTGATCAGATTGGAAGATTTGGCGGTAAAGGCTTCAATGGCATGGGTCAAGGCGTCTAGTCCGGTGGAAGCTACAATTGATGCGGGCAGGCTAGATAGCAGATCCGGATCGACTATGGCTGCCGCTGGAAACAATTCCGGCCCTTTGATGGACATCTTGAAGGGGCGCTGGGTATCGGTAATCACCGCCCCTTTGGTGACTTCGCTCCCGGTCCCGCAGGTTGTGGGAACAGCCAGAACCGGCGCCGGCGCGGCTGTATACCGCCTGAGACCTTCAAAATCCTCAATCAATCCGGGATTTGTAGCCAGGACCGCAGCAGCTTTGGCCGCATCCAGAACACTTCCGCCCCCCAGTCCAATGATCAGCTCCGGTCGAATTCTCCGGGTCAAATCACCGATCCTGTTTACCGTCCGGGCGCTGGGATTGGCTTCCACCGCATCAAAAATTTCCAAAGGCATATGATCCCGGGTCAGGGCCTTGACCAGGCCGGTGGCGCTCAGACCCTGGTCCGTGATCAACAGCGTACGGAAGCATGCCAGATCATCCTCAACAACAGCCTGGAGCTTTTGGGCCTCTCCGGAACCGAAAAAAAGTTTTGTCGGCTGATGAAAAATCATGAACTTCCCTGTCCCTGCTTGGTTATTTTTTTGGCGATATATTGAAAATGATGCCCGTAAATCGCCAGCTCTATGGCGTCGGGCAGGGCCCTGCAGTGGGTGAAAAAGGTTTTGACGATCATTTTCCAATACAAAATATTGGATCTGGAAAAAACGCCGATCCGCCAGATGCTCCTGATCACAGCCTTCACATCGGTGAGGGACAGATTAGACTTGGCCGTTGGCCGGTAGTTTTGAACAAAGGTATTGATTCTGGCATAGTACTCCCGGGGGGAATAAATGGTGTCCAGGACCTTTTGATAGCCCTCGATCAGGGTCTCTTTGCCCATTTTGGGGATAAAATTCAAACTGCCGTCCGTATTGTCCCCGCTGGTCTCCTGGAGCAGACGTCCTTCCGCCTTGAGCCGGTGCCAAAGTCTGGTATGCGGGGCCGCGCCAAGCAGGCCGACCATGGCCGTGGCCACCCCGATGCGCTGGATGAATTTGATCTGGGTCTCAAAAATAGCCTCGGTATCACTGTCAAAACCGACAATAAAACCGCCCATGACCTGCATGCCATGCTGCTGGATGGTGTGCACGCATTCTGCAAGATCTTGTTTTAAATTCTGATTTTTGCCGCATTCCTTGAGACTCTCCAGGCAGGGCGTCTCCAGACCGAGAAAGACTTTGTTGAAATTGGCGGCGCTCATGAGATTCATCAGTTCGGCATCCTCGGCCAGGTTGACGCTGGCCTCGGTGAGCAGGGTAAATGGATACCCATGTTCTCTCTGCCACTGAATCAGGTGGGGCAGCATTTGCTTCACCTTTTTGGCGTTGCCGATGAAATTGTCGTCCACAATGAACACTCCGGACTTCCAGCCCTGGTCATATAAGGCCTGCAGCTCGGCGAGCACCTGATCATGAGTCTTGGCCCTCGGCTTTCGGCCGTTCAAAATGACAATATCGCAGAACTCACAGTCAAAAGGGCAGCCCCTGGAGTACTGAATGGGCATGGTGGCGTATTTCTTCATATCTATGAGAGACCACATGGGAACAGGAGTCTGTTCGATGCAGGGCCGCTCCTTGGAGGTGTACATCTTCTGCGGCGTGCCGTTTTTCAAATCTTCCAAAAACAGGGGCAGGGTGACTTCCGCTTCATCAAGGACAAAATGATCGACCCCGGGAAAAGATTCCGGCTCGGCCGTAAAGGCTGGACCGCCGGCGACAATGGTTTTGCCGGCCTCACGGCATCGTTGAATGATCTCCCGGGCGCCGGCTTTCTGCACCAGCATACCGCTGATAAAGACCAAATCGGCCCAGGCAAGGTCCCTGTCCTTTAAAGCTCGGATGTTCAGATCCACCAGTCTCTTGCCCCAGTTTTCCGGAAGCATGGCGGCCACAGTCAACAGGCCTAGAGGGGGAAAAGCCGCTTTTTTTGAGACATACTTCAAGGCCTTTTTAAAACTCCAGAATGTATCCGGATAATTCGGGTAGACAAAAAGAATATTCATGAGCTTCCTCTCCTATTTCAAACCAAAAAGACACAACAAAATGTCCAAAAAAGGTTTCAAATACTAACGTACTGTAAAGAACACTGAATATATCATACCAGGCCGCTGGTCGGCAAGCAAGGCTGGGGGTGTCTGAGATACCTGTTCGGTTTGAATGCACTCGAAAACCCTTTCAGAGGCAGGATGGAAAGACAGGGCCGGGAAAAATCACAGCCGGGGATCGATCCGAATCAAAAGGATCAGATTCTTTTCACTGTCCCCGACACCGCGCAGAGAATATTTGACTCGACTCCCGTGTCTCAGGTTCGGGGGGAGTCTTAATGTAAAGCGTTTTTCCACAACGGCCGCTCCCGATCCCAGACACAGGGGGCAGCCGCCAAGGGCCAAAGCCCCCCTGCCGGAACACATCCAGCATGCTTCTTGAACAGGAAGGGTCAAAGTAAAACGCCCGCCCCGCCGGGCTTCTTCAGAAGAGAGTACGGCCTCGTAACAGACAGCGTCTTGATCGCCTCTGGATCGGGCCCGGCGATTCATTCCGGAGGCCATCCGTTCAAAGAAACTCTCAGCCCATCCGGAAGCATACGTCCCGGGATCTTCCCTCTCAAACCAAACATCCCGATCCTGTTTCCCGGCAAAACCAGATCCCCGGGATGAACTGCCTGTATCCATTTCTTGGTTGTATCGGCGTCGTTTGGCTTCATCAATCAAGGTTTCGTAGGCTTCTTTGATTTCTAAAAATTTGTCTGAACTTTCCGGTGAACCGGATATATCCGGGTGGTACTTTTTGGCGATTCGCCGATAAGCCTGCTTGATTTCATGGAGATCGGCCTCTTTGCTGACGCCCAAGATCAGGTAGTAATCTTTCGGCATAGCATCCTCTGAAACCAAAACAGCACACTGTCTCTTCCCCTGAGGGGAAAAGACAGTGTGCTGGCGCACCGTTTAGAAATTCGAAATTTGAAATTTGATGAGGCTTTATATAACACTCTGCTTTTCTGCATTCTTTTCTTGTCAATTTCTAATTTCCAATTTCAAATCACTTTCACAAGGACTGCAACTGTTTCGAAGTCACACATTTGGGTTGCGGGCGAAGCCAGCTTTGAAAAGACATCAAGACGCCTTCACTGTTATCTTTCTCGGGGTGGCTTTTTCAACCTTGGGCAAAACCAAATTGAGCACCCCGTTCTTCATTTCCGCTTCGATCTTGCTTTGATCGATCATCTCGGAAAGCATGAACTGCCGGTAATATTTCCCGGTTCTGTACTCCCGGAAAACATCAAGCTCGTTGCTTGCTTCCGGAGGTTCACTGTCCCCGCTGATCGTCAAGGTGTTGTCTTTGAGATCGATCATGATATCATCCGGCTTTACCCCGGGCATATCAGCCAAGACAGTAATTTTTTGATCGGTTTCATAAATATCCACAGCCGGAGTAAAAACGTACCCAGGCCTGGTCTGTTCAGCCGGAGACTGAACTTCCTCTTTCTTTTTCGCCTGCAGATCTTTTGCTTCTGATCCTATCATTTTCAATACCTCCTTTTTAAATCCAACAGAACAAGGCTGCAAGGAGCTGGGAATCTGTGTTAAGACAGCACTCAAGAGCCCTTGATCGCGACCTGCCTCGGCTTGCTGGCTTCAGATTTGGGCAGGGTGACGGTCAAAACCCCGTTTTTGTTCTGAGCGCCGGCTTTTTCCGTATCGACCATTCCGGGAAGGGTCACGACCCGGCTGAATTTCCCGGTTTCGCGTTCTTTTCGGTGATAACGCGCGTTTTCCTCCTGGGTTTGTGAACTTCTCTCGCCGGAAATCGTAAAGCTGTCGTTCGTGACATTGATCTCAATGTCATCCGGGTTCAGCCCGGGCACTTCAGCCCGGATAAAGTAATTATCAGGATCTTCGGTCACATTGATCAGAGGATACACCCCTGCAAATTGTTCACTCGTTGAACCTCCTGAGAGCTGCCCTGCCAGTCGATCCATCTGACGGCGCATTCTTTCGATTTCATCAAAGGGAGTATCAAAGCCGTAATCCGGAACACTGCTCAATCTTCGCAATAACATGACACTATCCTCCTTACTCAAAGATTAACAAAGTATTTCAATGAGATAAATCAACTTATACTCTATAAATAAGCACCGTATTTTCTTTGTCAAGATAAAAATGAAAAAAATTTGGTAAAATTTCAGGTAGGAAAAATACGAATTTTCAGGAAGATACTTTGCGGAGAAGCCGAAGCAGCGACCATCTGGAGCAAAAAAAAGGCCGGGCAGAAGCCCGGCCTTTTGGAGACAAAGGGGAACAATCGCGGTGCAGCGGTTTAGTACATACCGCCCATGCCGCCCATGCCGCCCATGCCGCCTGGCATACCGCCGCCGCCGGGCATGCCGCCGCCTTTGTCTTTGTCTTCAGGTTTCTCGGCCACAGCCGCTTCCGTGGTCAACAGAAGGGAAGCGATGGAAGCTGCATGCTGCAAGGCGATCCTGGTGACCTTTTTGGGATCGATGACCCCGGCCTTGACCAGGTCTTCATATTCACCGGTGGCCGCATTAAAGCCGTTGCCGTCTTTGAGTTCCTTGACTTTTTCCACGATGATAGAACCTTCAAAACCGGCATTGATGCAGATCTGCCGCAGCGGATCAATCAAAGCCTTGCGCACGGTCTCCACGCCGGCTCTTTCGTCTTCGTCAACTGTCTTGACCTTATCCAGACCGCCAAGGCTGCGGACAAAAGCCACGCCGCCGCCGGGGACAATGCCTTCCTCTACTGCGGCTCTGGTGGCATTCAAGGCGTCTTCCACCCGGGCTTTCTTTTCCTTCATCTCGGTTTCGGTGGCAGCGCCGACATTGATGACGGCAACCCCGCCGACGATCTTGGCCAGCCGTTCCTGCAGTTTTTCCCGATCATAATCGGATGTGGTCTCCTCGATCTCCGTCCTGATCTGCTTGACCCGGGCCTTGATCTCATCCGCGCTGCCGGCGCCGTCCACGATGGTGGTATTCTCTTTGTCCACCACAATCCGTTTGGCCCGACCCAGATCATTGACAGTGGCATTTTCCAATTTGACCCCCATGTCTTCGGAAATCATCTGCCCGCCGGTCAGGCAGGCGATGTCCTGAAGCATGGCCTTGCGGCGCTCGCCAAAGCCCGGGGCCTTGACCGCACAGACATTGAGAGTGCCCCGCAGCTTGTTGACCACCAGGGTGGCCAGAGCTTCGCCTTCGATGTCTTCGGCGATGATCAACAAAGGCTTGTTGGTCTTGGCGGCTCCTTCCAGCACCGGAAGCAGCTCTTTCATATTGGAGATCTTTTTCTCGTTGATCAGGATATAGGCATCTTCCAGTTCAACGGTCATCTTTTCGGAGTTGGTCACAAAGTACGGTGAGAGATACCCGCGGTCAAACTGCATGCCCTCAACGATATCCAGGGTGTTTTCCAGGCCCTTGGCCTCTTCCACCGTGATGACCCCTTCCTTGCCGACCTTGCTCATGGCGTCGGCAATGAGGTTGCCGACGGTTTCGTCATTATTCGCAGAGATGGTTCCCACCTGGGCGATCTCTTTTTCCTCGCGGGTGGAATGGCTCATGGAATCCAGAGCCTTGACCACTTCGAGCACAGCCTTGTCAATGCCCCGTTTGATGGACATGGGATTACGTTCGGCGGCAACCAGCTTCAGGCCTTCGCCGTAGATCTTCTGCGCCAGAATGGTGGCCGTGGTGGTCCCGTCACCGGCGATATCGCTGGTCTTGCTGGCCACTTCCTTGACCATCTGGGCGCCCATGTTCTGAAACTTGTCTTCCAGTTCGATTTCTTTGGCAACAGTCACTCCGTCCTTGGTGATGGTCGGAGCGCCGAAAGACTTTTCAATGACCACGTTCCGGCCTTTCGGGCCCAGGGTCACTTTAACGGCATCGGCCAGATAATCCACACCGTATTTGAGCTGCTTTCTGGCATTTTCACCATATTTTATTTCTTTTGCAGGCATACTCTAAACCTCCTCTCAGATTGAAATTGCAGATTATTCGATAATGGCCACGATATCATCTTCGCGCATGACCAGATGTTCTTCGCCTTCGACTTTGACTTCGGTTCCGGCATATTTATTGAACATCACTTTATCCCCCACCTTGACGGCCATGTCCATTCGGGTTCCGCTGTCGGACATCTTTCCGGGACCGGCGGCAATCACTTCGCCCTGAACAGGTTTTTCCTTGGCCGTATCAGGAATAATGATGCCGCCCTTGGTTTTCTCCTCTTCCTCCAGTCGTTTGACCAGAACACGATCGTGTAAAGGTTTCAACTTCATAACGCTTTCCTCCATTGTTTAAAATGATGGTTTCCTGTGTTACAAAAAACGTCACAGAGCTTGCGGCCCTGAGAGCTGTTAGCACTCATTCGAGACGAGTGCTAACACAGATGGAATCATAACGATTTCTAAATGAATATCAACACGAAATTTTTGATATTTTACGGTCAATATTCACGATTAAAATCTATTAGAAGTATAAAGCTCAAATTTTCAAAAAATTTTATCAAAATTTGCAATTTTTAGCAAAATTACTTGAAATTAACATGGAAGTTTCCACAACTTGATCCCGATTGCAGTTTCGCCTATACTGCCGCCAATTTCCGCCCCAGCAACGCAGTCACGTTCATACTTTTGCCAAAGGACGCTTTATGCCCAAGCCCTGCACCATCGGATTCGCCGGCACCGACGCCCGAACGCTGCTCAGCGCGCTCGTTGTTTCCACCGCCAGCAGTGAAACCAGGAAGGACCTCTTTCGAGGCCTCGTTATCAGAGGCACCTCGTCCATGCCCCATATTGCCGGACCAAACATCATGGACTGGCCGATTGCCTTTGTACCGGCTGAGGACAACGCAGTGGAGGCCTATGTCCGGGCAATACACCAGGGCCTGCAGGAAGGATCCATGGACTATGCCCTTCCCCTGCCCGAAGCCCTTCTCTTTCAGGGTATCGTGGACAGAATGGATCAACTTGGCTGCGGGAATCGCATCGCCGGACTCTCAGCAGCAGGATCTTTTCTGGAATCCGATAAGATCGCCTGCAAACAGTTCTGCGAACAATCCGGCATTCCTGTTGCCGATGCCTGGGAAACAGCGGATGCTCGGGACGACAAAGCAGTGTTGTCCATTGCCTTGGATTTCCTGCATCGCTTTGGCGGGGCGGTGCTCAAGTACCCCTATTCAGCCGGGGGCAAGGGGGCCAGGGTGATCCTGAACGCCTGGGAGATCAAGGAAGTCTATACACAACTGATGCAGGACTATACAAAAGACTATAAAAAGCTGTTCGGCAAAAAAAAGGCCTGGCCTCTGCTCATTGAATCCAGGATGTCCGGAGTGGAGATCAGTTTCACCATTTTCATCGATGCGGAGGGGCACTATCAGATTCTGCCCACGGCCATGGACTACCCGGAGCGATATCCAGGGCCTGCCAATGCTGAAAACCCCATCACCGGAGGCATGGGCAGCATCTCCCCCCATCCTTTTGAAAGTCCTGAACTGCTGGAGTTGGTCAAAACCGGCATAGCCGAACCGCTTATCAAAGGGATGCGGGAAAAAAACATATTGCGCCCCTGTGTGGTCTACCCGGGCTGCTTTGTCTCCTTTCGGCTGGAGGAAGCCGGCCGACGTCTCAAACCTGTGGCCGTCCGGGTCTGCGAAATCAATATCCGCCCCGGCGAACCGGAATTCCAGGCCGTGGTTCGCAGGCTGCGCAACCTCGGTCCCCTGATTCAGGCCATGTTTCAGGGCAATCTGCACCAGGTGCCGCCCGAGGTCCGGGCCGATCAGATCGCGGTCTGCCTGGCCCTGGTCACCGGCCCCGGCGGGCCGGATGCCCAAAAGGGCTATCCCTGGAGCGTGACCAAATACGAACCGGTGACGATTGATTTCGACTATATGCGGAAAAAAAATATCCAGGTCATTCCATCCGGCATGGGCTATTCCCCGGAAAAGGGACTCTATTCCGACGGGACACGAGTGGCCTACCTGAATATTAACGGCACGGTCAAAGCAGGCCAGAGCAAAGGGCAAACCGCGGACAAACTCCGCAACAAGGTCCTGAACGCCTGCAGGTCCGGCAAAATCAGAGCCATCCCCCGGGAAGACCCCGACGGCAACAGATTAGCGTATCGGGAAGATGTGGGCAGCCATTTTCATGCCGCCGAAGAGATGCTCACACCCTGAAGGATGCCGGAAATGCTGGCTTGTCGCGGCGGCTTGTCACGTCGTAGCTGATAAGCGTAGACGGAAGCTTCTTTGCGGAGCCGGAGATGCTGGAATGAAGAGCAAGGACAGAGGAGAACGATACCCGGAACACATGTATCTTTCGCTGTTCAGGTATCCGGATACCTGAACAGCGAAAGATACTCCTGATTGCCTTTGGGGCCTTTGATGCTCGAAGGCACTACGCCCTGATCAAGCAGATCGAGGTGTTCACGAGCAAAGCTGCGGATGCCGATCACAGCCTTCTGCTGCAATTCCGGAGAACGGACAACACCCTTGCTGGTACTGCCCCGCTCCAGCTCAAACTGCGGCTTGATCAAGGCCAGCAGGCGGCCGTTTCTTTTGAGGAATTTGAGACAGCACGGCAGAACGAGCCGCAGGGAAATAAAGGAGCAGTCCACCGCCACCAGATCCACCTTCTCCGGAATAAGACCAGGCCCGGCCTGGCGGATATTGGTCCGTTCCAGATTGATCACTCCGGGATGCCGGCGCAGCTTCCAATGCAGCTGCCCATAGCCCACATCCAGGGCATACACCCGCTCCGCCCCCATCTGCAGCAGACAATCGGTAAAACCGCCGGTTGAAGCCCCGACATCCAGCGCCGCCCATCCCCGGACATTTAGCTGAAAATAGTCCAAGGCCGTCAGGAGTTTCTCGCCCCCGCGGCTGACGAATCGATCCCCGGCCTTCACCCCGAGCGTACCTTCTCCGGACAGCATTCGGCCGGCCTTGTCAATGGTTTCCTGCTCACCATTTTTATGGAGTTGATAAGCCTGACCGGCCATGATCAACCGGGCCGCCTGTTCTCGGCTTTCCGCCAGTCCCTGTTCAAAAAGCAAACGATCCGCCCGGATTTTTTTGGGTCTGTTTCCCATTTTTATCTATAAAATTAAATGATTTAAGTAGTTCACGCCCCTAGCTGAAGAAATACTTGAAGAAACCCACTCGGCTTGCATCCTGTTCAGAAAATGTTTAGTCTCAATGGGCTCAACAATTCAAGCCTTCACAAGCCGGAAACCAAAAGCAAGGAGGTCTGAAGCGTGAAAAAGCCATTGAAAATTTCCCTGATCGTCCTCAGCTTCATTATCGGGCTCATTGTTCTGCTCCTTGCCTACCTGCTGTTTTTTTTCGATGTCAACAACTACAAGGAGACCATCGAAAGCAGCGTCTTCAAGCAAACCGGCCGGGAACTGCGCATCAAGGGCAAGATGAACCTCTCTCTCTTCCCATGGCTGGGTCTGGAAGTCAATGACCTCAGCCTGGGCAATGCCGAGGGGTTTATCGAGCCTCACATGGCTCACTTTGAAAAAGCCCTCTTCAAGATCAAACTCCTGCCCCTGTTGAAAAAAGACATCCATGTCGGCACTCTGCAGCTCCAAAATTTCCAGATTCATCTGGCCAAAAACGAGCAGGGCCTGAACAACTGGCAGGAGCTCATTCAAGGGCAAAAAGATCCTTCCTCTGAAAAGAGCGGCTCCACCGCGTCTGAGGTCGGAGCCAAGGAACTCGCCGCCTTCAGCATTGAACGGATCCGGTTCCTGGATGGAACCCTGACCTGGCGGGACCAGACGCGCAATGCCGCAAGCAAGCTCAGCGATTTGAATCTCGATCTCGGTCCGGTGCAGCTGCAAACCCCCTTTCCCTTTGAACTTTCCGGATCGCTGAGCAGCAATCAACCCCGAATCGACAGGGCCGAGTTCCAGTGCAGCGGAAAAACCTCCCTGGATTTCGAAAAGCAACGTCTCAGCATTTCGGAGCTTCAAGTCAATACCAAGGCCAGGGGCGCCGGGATTCCGGGAGAAGAACTCGAGCTTTTGCTCAGCGGAAATGTCGAATTCGATCACCCCAAGCAAACCGTGAGCCTGAAGAATTTTAAGGCCAAGGCCTACAATCTGACCCTGGAGGGTGAACTCTCTGCTGCACATGTCCTGAAGGAAACCCCGGAGCTTCAAGGACGGCTCAAGGTGCAGGAATTCAACCCCAAAACCCTCCTTGCCGAACTGCAGCTGCCGCCGATCCAAACCACTGACCCCAAAGCCCTGAGTTCGGCTGCGGCCCAGACCCGCTTTCAGGCTACGCCAAAGCAGATCACGCTATCCGATCTGCAGGCCGCCGTGGACGGCTCAAACCTGCAGGGCAAGGCCCGGATCGGGGATTTCAAGGCACCCCGGATCGAGTTCAGGCTCAAGATGGACCAGATCGATATCGACCGCTATCTGCCTCCCAAAATGACTGAGGATCAATCAGCTGGAAAACCCAAAAAACAGCCGAAGTCAACTTCCGTGGGACTCCCGATGGAGCCTCTCAGGACTCTGGATCTGGATGGAAAGGTGTCCATTGATGACCTGACCGTGCACAAAATGAACTTGAACAAGGTTGAAGTTCAAATCCGGGCCGAAGACGGCGTCCTTCGAATCGATCCCCTCACGGCCAAGCTGTACAAAGGAACGATACGCAACACCACCCGAATCGATGTCCGCTCAGAAACGCCGAAAGTTACAAGCAACAACACCATCAATTCCGTCTTTATCGAGCCCCTGCTGGACGATCTTTTCAATAAAAAACTCGCCTCCGGTTCAGGCGGCATCGAGGCGAAACTTGATTTTCAGGGGCTCAGCAGCCAAGAAATCCTTCGCAGCCTCAGCGGGAATCTGTCCCTGCTTTTTGAAAACGGCGCCGTCAAAGGGGTCGATATTTCGGGTCTCATCCGCAGCGCCAGCGCCCTGCTCAAAGGACAACAACCGGAGCGGACCGAAAAGCAGAGCACCGACTTTTCATTGTTTAAGGCTTCTGCGGATCTGAAAAACGGGTCGATTCGCAAAAGCGCCCTGGAACTTCTCTCGCCACTTTTCAGCGTCAAAGGCCAGGGTCAAGTCAACTTGCTGCAAAAGGCACTCAATTACGACCTCATGGTTCATATTCCCGAAGACATTTCTGAAAAACACGCCGAACTCGCCAATCTCTCCGGCAAGAGCATCCCCATGACGATCACGGGGAGCCTGGACAATCCCGACTACACCCTGGACCTCAAGTCCGTGCTGCAGGACCGCCTTCGGAAAGAAGGCGAAAAACGTCTGGGAAAAGAGCTGGACAAGCTCAAGGATAAATTGAATGTCAAACCGGAGTCCGATCAAGACGGACAACAGACTCTAGAGCCCAAGAAACTGCTCAAGGACCTCTTCAATTAAATTTTTTAACGAAAAAGCAATAATCTACAAGCATATGGCTTTGGATTCCATCAACAAATCATCACAAACAATGTATATTCAAAATGTGCTTCACATTTTGAATAAAGGAAAGGAGTAAGGTATGGCTGTCAAAATCGGATTGAACGGGTTTGGCCGAATCGGCCGCCACATGGCCAGAATTCTCGCGGGTAGCAGTGATTTTGAACTTACAGCGGTCAACGCCCGGGCGGACAACACAACCCTGGCCCACCTTTTAAAGTACGACTCGGTCCATGGGACCTTTTCCGGCAATGTCCAGGCCAACGAAGACGGTTTCCTCCTGGAGGGCAAGCAGGTGACAGTCACTCGCAAAGAACCCGGAAAATGGATCTGGGGAGATCTGGGAGTGGATATCGTTCTGGAGACCACAGGCAAATTCAAGGACCGGGACAGCTGTCAACAGCACCTGGACTGCAACTGCCGGAAAGTCCTGATCAGCGCCCCGGGAAAGAACTGCGACGCAACCATTGTCATGGGGGTCAATGATCAGCTCCTGAAACCAGAGGATCAAATCATCTCCAACGCCTCCTGCACCACCAACTGCCTGGCCCCGGCCGCCAAGGTACTGGCGGATGCCTTCGGCATTGAATACGGCTGCATGAACACCGTGCATTCCTACACCATGAGCCAGCGTATTCTGGATGGCTCCCATAAAGATCTCCGCCGGGCCAGAGCCGCCTGCATGTCCATGATTCCCACTACAACCGGGGCAGCCAAGGCCGTGGAAGAAGTCATCCCTGAATTGAAAGGCAAATTGAGCGGCATGGCGGTCCGGGTCCCCACCCCCAATGTCTCCCTGGTGGATTTGACCGTCCAGCTCTCCAGGGATACCAGCGCCAGGGAAGTGAATGCGACCCTGAAACAGGCGGCCGACGGACAGCTGACCGACATCCTGGGCTACAGCGAAGAACCGCTGGTATCCATCGATTACACCGGATCGACCTACGGCGGCGTTGTGGACGCCCTGACCACCACCATGACCGGGAAGCGCCTGCTGAAGCTCATTATCTGGTACGACAATGAATCCGGGTTCAGCTGGCAGCTGTTCCGACTGATGCAAAAAGCCGCGGCCTTATAAAAAATCCTTCAAATTTACCCATACTCTGATGAACTTTGTATTTACTGATCTTGCCTGTATATATATACTGATCCAATACTGGGTGTATGGACAATGACGTTGATTTCCCGGTTTCATAGCCTGATTTGGAAAAAGATCACCTGGAGCAGTATATGACCGACTTTGTTCACCTGCACTGCCATACGGAATACAGCCTGTTGGACGGCGCCATCCAGATCAAGGACCTCTGTGCCAAGGCCTTGGAGTTCGGGATGCAGTCCGTGGCCATCACCGACCACGGCAATCTTTTTGGGGCCCTGGATTTTTATTCCACAGCCAAAAGTTTCGGGCTCAAACCGATCATCGGCTGCGAAGTCTATGTGGCCCCGGAACACCGCAGCAAAAAAGAAGGCGGCTCCCCTTCCAATGCCGGCTACCATCTCGTCCTGCTGGCCAAAAACCAGGAAGGCTATCACAACCTGATCAAGCTGGTCAGTAAGGGCTTTCTGGAAGGCTTCTACTATAAGCCGCGGATCGACAAAGAACTGCTGCAGCAATACAATACTGGACTCATCGGACTTTCGGCCTGCCTCAAGGGAGAGATTCCCTCTCTGCTCATGCGCAATCAATTCGACGAAGCCCGGGAGCGCCTTCAGGAATATGAATCGTTTTTCCCCAACAACTTCTATCTCGAACTCCAGGCCAACGGCATCAAGGAACAGGAAGAGCTGAACCAAAAACTCATGGAGCTCGCCGAGACAAGCGGTCATCCTCTGGTGGCCACCAATGACTGCCATTACCTGAGCGCCGATGACGTCCAGGCCCACGATATCCTGCTCTGCATCCAGACCAACGCCAAGGTCCAGGACAGCAAACGGATGCGGTTCAACACCGATGAACTCTACTACCGCCCCCCGCCGGAAATGGAGCAGGCCTTTGCCCACTGCCCCCAATCCATAGCCAACACCGGGCTCATCGCCGAGGCCTGCAACCTGGAAATCGAACTGGGCCGGCACCACTTTCCGGTCTATGAACCACAAGACGGCCTGAGTCTGGAACAATCCTTCAGAAAACTCTCGGAAGAAGGCCTCCGCTTCCGCCTGGACAAGCTGGACTATGTCCAGGACGAGCAACCCTATTGGGACCGGCTCCAGGAAGAGCTGCAGATCATCTGCGACAAGGGCTTTGCCGGCTACTTTCTCATTGTCCAGGACTTCATCAACTGGGCCAAGGAGCAGGGCATCCCGGTGGGGCCGGGACGGGGCTCAGCCGCGGGCAGCCTGGCGGCCTACGCCCTGAAGATCACCAACCTCGATCCGCTCCGCTATAACCTGCTCTTTGAGCGTTTTTTGAATGTGGAACGGGAAAGCCTCCCGGACATCGATGTCGATTTCTGCTATCACCGCCGGGAAGAAGTCATCCGCTACGTGACCCAAAAATACGGCAAGGAAAGCGTCTCCCAGATCACCACTTTCGGAACCATGAAGGCCAAGGCCGCGGTCAGGGACGTGGGCAGGACCCTGGGCATGAGTTTTGCGCAGACCGATACAATCGCCAAACTCATCCCGGATGAGCTGAAAATGACCATTGACAAGGCCTTGGAGCAGGAACCGGAACTCAAGAAAAAATGCCGCGAAGACCCGCAGGTCGCGCAGCTCATCGATATCTCCAAGAGACTGGAAGGACTCTGCAGGCACGCCTCCACCCATGCGGCCGGCATTGTGATCTCGGACCGGCCGATGCAGGATTACCTGCCCCTGTATCTTGGAAAAAAAGGGGAAGTGGTCACCCAGTATGACATGAAAAAAGTCGAAAAAGTCGGCTTGATCAAGTTTGATTTTCTGGGCCTGAAGACCCTGACCGTCTTGAGCGATGCTCTAAAAATGGCCCGGAAAAACAAAAAAGAAGTCCCGGACTTGGACACCCTGCCTCTGGACGACGCCCCGACCTTTGCCCTGCTCTGCTCCGGACGCACCGAAGGAGTCTTCCAGCTGGAGAGTTCAGGCATGCGGGACAAGCTCATGGATCTGCAGCCCAACTGTTTTGAAGACATCATCGCCCTCCTGGCCCTCTACCGTCCCGGCCCCTTGGAGAGCGGCATGGTTTCCGACTTCATACGCCGCAAACACGGCGAGATCACAGTGGAGTACCCCCATCCCAGCCTGGAGCCGATATTACAGGAAACCTACGGGGTGATCCTCTATCAGGAGCAGGTCATGCGCATCGCCTCGGAGTTGGCCGGCTATTCCCTGGGGGATGGTGACATCCTGCGGCGGGCCATGGGCAAAAAAGACAAAAAGGTCATGGACAAACAGCGCTCCAAATTCATTGAAGGCTGCATGCAGCGAGAGATCCCGAAAGACATGGCCAGCTACCTCTTTGATCTCATTGAAAAATTTGCCGGTTATGGCTTCAATAAATCCCACAGCGCTGCCTATGCCCTGATTTCCTACCAGACCGCCTACATCAAGGCCCACTTTCCCAAGGAATACATGGCCGCTTTGATCACTTCCGAAGTCAACGACACCGACAAGGTCTTGAACTATTTGAACGCCTGCCGGGAGATGGGCCTTGAAGTAAAACCCCCGGACATAAATGCCAGCCTCAGCCCCTTCAATGCGGAAGCCGATCACATCCGCTTCGGTTTGGCCGGCATCAAGAATGTCGGGCAGGGGGCGATTCAGGAAGTGGTCGAAGAACGTGAAAAAAACGGGGCCTATGCAAATCTGCTCGATTTCTGCCAGCGGATCAATCTGCGCAAGGCCAGCAAGCGGGTCCTGGAAAGCCTGATAAAAAGCGGCGCTCTGGATTGTTTCCACTGTTCCCGGTCGGCGATGCTTGCGGCTTTGGATAAGATCGTGGCTAGCGCCCAGAAAAAGAAAAAGGCAAAAAACAGCGGTCAACTCTCCCTTATGAGTATCATGCAAAAGGAAGCTCCGCAGCCGGTGAAAACCTGCGGCCTCGGCCTCGACCTCCCCGAGTCCGAACTGGATGAATGGCCGGATGAAGAACGTCTCCGGTTTGAAAAAGAATCATTGGGCTGTTTCATCAGCGGTCACCCGCTCCTGCGCTTCAGCGAAGAAATCAAATTGCTGCAGATGAACACGCTTCAGCAATGCTGGGAATACCCGGATGAAACAGAGGTCACGGTTGGTCTGCTGGTCACCGCCAGCAAGGAAATCCTCACCAAAAAAGGTAAAAAGATGGCTTTCTGTCAAGTGGAAGACTTGACCGGAACCGGCGAACTGACTATATTCCCTGAATTATACGCTCAAATCAAGCCTCAGCTCCAGCTTGATCAGCCCCTCTACTGCACTGCAAAAGTAGCGGCTGATTTCGACGGAGACAAGAACCAGGACAATCAGAAAAAGGTCAAGCTCCTGGCCCAAAAGATCAGTCTCCTTGCAGAGGTTGAAATTCCTTCGGACGAACCCTATTGCATCGACATCCAGGAACGGGTCCTGGAGGAGAAGCCCTTGGATCAATTCAAGGAAATCCTGAAACGCTATCCCGGGAAAAATCCGGTGCAGATCACCCTGCAGATGGACCAGGGCTGGTGCCGTCTGCAGCTTGGACCTGATTTTTGCGTGCTCCCGGTTCCGGAACTCAGACAGGAAGTGAATAACTGGAAACAGACATTGAACCACACATTGCAGACATCAACGGAAACATCATCATGACCGACCATAAATCCCGCTACCGTCTACGGGTGTCTTCCCAGTTCAGTTCATCGCACCAGCTGCGCCATTATCAGGGGAAATGCGAAGAACTCCACGGGCACAATTTCGCGGTGGAAGCTGAAGTCGAGGGCTCAAAACTGCACCCGGACACCCATATTCTGATTGATTTCAAAGAATTGAAATCCAAACTCAATGCGATCCTTGACACCCTGGACCATCGGCACTTGAACGATCTCCCCCGGTTCGAAGTGCAGAACCCCTCCTCGGAAAATCTGGCCCGTTATATCTTTGAACAGCTCAAAGGGACTTTGCAGGGCTCGGGGGTTGAGCTTCGCTTTGTGAGCGTTGCGGAAAAGGAAAGCTCCAAGGCTTTTTATTCAGAAACATGAAAGGCGCGTTCAGCATCGCATTCTTCAATTTTCTGTACCGGATTCGATTTTCAAATATTCATATTCAACAAAAATACTTAAAATTCCGGCCAGACAGATGCGAATCGTTCTTCAAAGGGTCAAGCAGGCAGCGGTAAGCGTTCAGGCCGAGGTCGTCGGAGCCATTGAGCTGGGTCTGCTGCTCTATGTCGGCTTTGGCCCTGCGGATTCTCCCGCATTGCCTGAGACCGCGCCATGGAAAAAAACGATCGCCAAGATTCCGGAGCTGAGAATTTTTCCCGACCAAGAGGGCAAGTCCAATTTGAGTCTCAAAGACCTCCAGGGTGATATACTGGCGATTTCTCAGTTCACCCTGTACGCCGACTGCAGCAAAGGCCGGCGGCCGTCATTCATCGACGCGGCCGAACCGGCATTGGCCGAATCGCTCTACACCAGGTTTCTCAAGGATCTGGATCTTGAAATCCCCGGCAATATCCAAAGCGGCGTCTTTGGAGCGGAAATGGAAATAAGCTCAATCAACTGGGGACCGGTGACGTTATTATTGGATACTGACGATTGAATAGTGACTATTGCGGAATAAGACATGTACTGCGACAATCAGCAATCATAATCAAATAAGGAGAACGCTCATGTTTGAACTTATGAAAAAAACTTTGCTGGCCGGTCTGGGAACCGCGGTCATTACCAGGACCAAGGTCAAGGAGATCATGGAAAAAATGGTGGACCAGGGGAAAATCACCTCGGAGGAGGCGGAGCGTTATACCCAGGAACTCATGGAAAACGGGGAAAAAGAACTTAAGGAAATCAGTGATCAGATATCCAAATCTCTGGGCAGACTTCCCTCCACCTTCAATCTGGCTGAAAAGGACACCCTGGATGCCTTGCTCAGCCGGGTGGACAACCTTGAAAAACGGCTTGACCTTGTAGAAGACAACCTGATCAAGCATGTCCATGAGGCCCGGCAGGCACCAGAGACCCAATCAAAGTAGCCCCTAAACGAAAAAGCAGTACAATTTTGGATATCCACACCCTCTCCAGACTCGGCCGCTTCAAAGACATCGCGGTCACGCTCGTTTCCTACGGCTTCGGTGACTTGATCTCCAGGCTCGACCTTCCGGAAAGGATCCTGCGGCTGAGTCCGAAAAAAAGCCAGTACATCCATCTCGATGCCTGGACAAGACTCAGACTGGTCATCACCGAACTCGGTCCGACCTTTATCAAATTCGGCCAGCTCCTGAGCCTGCGTTCCGACCTGCTTCCTCTGGAATTGACCGCTGAACTGAGCAAACTGCAGGACGATGTTCCCCCGGAAAAATTCGAGGACATCAAAAATCGGATCGAGACTGAACTCCAAGTCCCCCTGGATGAAGTTTTCGCGGACTTCGAAACCACTCCCATTGCAGCGGCCTCGCTGGCCCAGGTCCACCGGGCGCTTCTCAAAAAAGACCGGACTGTGGTCGCGCTCAAAGTGCAGCGTCCCGGGATCAGAAAAACCATTAGCTATGATCTGGATATCCTGGCCGGTCTGGCCAGACAGCTCCATGACCGGGTTGAAACCTTAGCGGTCTACAATTTGCCGCAATTGATCCAGGAACTGAGGAAACTCATGTTTCAGGAACTCGATTTTGAACGCGAAGCCCGGAATATGCGCTTGGCCGGGGTCAACTTGAAAAATGAAGAGTTTCTTTCCCTGCCCGCGGTCTTTAACGAATATACGACGTCAAGTGTGTTGTGCATGGAACTCGTGCAGGGCGTCCCCCTGAAAGACTATCTGAAACTGGAGCTGCCTTTTGAGGAGCGGCAAGCCCTGGCCAGGGTCGGCATCCGGGCCGTATTGAAGCAGGTCCTGGAGGATGGTTTTTTTCATGCCGACCCCCATCCGGGGAATATCATCATCCAAAATCAGAAGGTCTTGACGCTTTTGGATTGGGGGATGGTGGGCCGGATCACGCCGAAGACCCGGAGTGAATTGATGAGCCTGCTCGAAGCCGTGGTGGATCGGGACAGCGAGATCGTCTTGAACATCCTGCTGCTCTTTTCCCATCATTCCGGTCAGATCAACATGGACTCACTGCAACGGGACATCATGGACATCCTGGACGACTACTATTCCGTGCCCCTTTCAGAAATCAATATCGGACAGCTCCTCAATGCCCTGACCAACCTTTTGTTCGAACATAAAATCAGGATGAAATCGGATCTGGCCATCATGGTGCGAGCCATCGTGGCTTCTGAAGGCTCCGCGCGTCTGCTTTACCCGGAGCTCAATGTTGTGGCCGAGACCGAACCCTATCTCAAAAAAATCGCCCTGGAAAAACTCTCGCCGGCCTATCTCAAACGAAAAATCCGCAAGGAGTTTACCAAATTTCTTCAACTGAACCGTGAGGTCCCCCTCCGTTTCAACCAGATTCTTGGCAAAATGGAAAACGATCAATTGTCCATCGGCTTTGAACATCGCAACCTGGACGGTTTGCGAAACACCCTGGATCGAATTGCCAACCGCATCACCCTGGGGCTCTTAACCGCAGCCATGGTCATTGGTTCATCCATGATCATCACCACCGGAGTCAGCCCTTTTCTTTTCGGATATCCGGCCCTTGGGCTTATTGGCTATCTCTTGTCCGGCTGCATCGGGCTCTGGCTGATCATCGACATCCTCAGAAAAAGGAAACGCTGACCCATGATTCGAATCACCTGCCTGGGTGCGGTGGAAACCGTGACCGGCTCCAATTTCCTCATTGAAACGCCCCAGGGGAAAAAATACCTGGTGGACTGCGGCCTGTACCAGGGCCGCAAGCAACTGGAACAGAGAAACTGGTCGAACTGGGGCTATGATCCCGCCGACATCGACACCCTCCTCCTGACCCATGCCCATATCGACCACAGCGGCCGCATCCCCAAACTGGTCAAAGACGGTTTTCAGGGATCCATTCTGACCACCACCCCGACCATTGATCTCTGCCGAATCATGCTTCTGGATTCGGCCCACATCCAGGAAACCGAGGCCCAGTGGCAATCCAAAAAACGGGCCAGACGGGGCCTGCCTCCGGTGGATCCCCTGTACACCACCGAAAACGCTGAAGCCAGCCTTGCCTTGTTCACTCCGGCGCAAAGAGACACATTCATCCAGCTCGATACCGGCATCAAGGTCAGATTTCGCAATGCCGGACACATTCTGGGCTCGTCCATCCTTGAAATCCATATCACGGACCAAGATGCTCAGGATACATTGAAAATCGTCTTTTCAGGGGATATCGGCAAAAAAGATCAGCTCATCGTCAAAGACCCGCATGCTGTTCATGATGCCGACTACGTCTTTGTGGAGTCCACCTACGGCAACCGCAATCATCGCAATTTTGAAGCCAGCAAAGAGGAGCTTCTGGAGGCCGTCCGCTTCAGCGCCGAAAAAGGGGAAAAAGTTTTGATCCCGGCTTTTGCCGTGGAACGTTCTCAAGAAATTCTGTATATTCTCGGGGAAATGCAGCGAGACGGCCAACTCCCCGATATCCCTATATACCTCGACAGTCCCCTGGCCATCAAAGCCACAGAGATCTTCCGCGAAAACCAGGCCGCTTACGACAGCGAAGCCATGGCCATTGTAAAGCAGGGATTCGACCCCTTTAACATGCCGAATCTGAAATTCACCTTGAGCACCAGAGAGTCCATGGCTATCAATGAACAGCCCGGCCCGGCCATCGTGATCGCGGCCAACGGCATGGGCACTGCCGGCCGGATCAAGCATCATTTCAAGCACAATCTCTGGAGGAAGGGCAGCAGCGTGGTCATTGTGGGATTTCAAGCCGCCGGGACCACCGGCCGCCGCTTGGTGGAAGGAGCCGAGCAGGTCAAAGTCTTCGGGGAACATATCGCGGTGCGCTCAAAAATCTATACCATCGGCGGATTTTCCGCCCATGCCGATCAAAGCGATCTCCTGGCCTGGATCGGCCACTTCACGAGCCGGCCCCAGGTCTACATTATCCATGGTGAAGAGCAGGCCGGCCTGGCCCTCGGGCAGGCCATTGCGGAAAAATTCGGCTTGAGCACGCATCTCCCCAAATGGAAAGAACAACTCATTCTCAAGCCGCCCAAAGAGGTCGAAGAGATCCGGGTGGCGGAACCGGGCCCCGAGCTCTCAGTCCAGGCCATGAATGGACTCATCGACTTGGAAAAGGAACTCAAACTCTTGAAGAAACAGATCGAAGCCAAGGGCCTGGCCGAGGAGCTGGATGAAGACGATCTGGAGAAAATCCAGTTTCTCAGGGAAGAGATCAGGTCCATGACCCACAGGTAAGGGGAATCTTCCGTTGATACTTTGAGAATGAAAGAAAGCAGTATGTTTTTCATTATCCGTGTCAATCCGGGTGATCCGTGGACAAAATCCTTCTTCTCAAATGCTTCATTCGAGTTTCGAATTTGTTTCGAATTTCGACATTCGGATTTCGGATTTACAAAATCAAAGCCCTCCTCAATATTTCGATTGGGCTCATAGAGAATACGTCAGCGAACTTATGAATCAGAGCACTATATATAAGCAAAATATACTGATCCAATTTTGGTTTTTGAAACAAAGACTGATTGTCCTTTGATTTCAACGACAGAATCCTGAAAAAGATAAGTTGGAGCAGTATACAAGGAGCCGGTCATGATTCAGGTCATCGCCTCCATCCGGGTCAAGCCCGGAAAACGATCCGAATTTCTGGAAATCTTCAAGGCCAATGTCCCGAACGTGCGCAGCGAGACCGGGTGCATCGAATACTTCCCGGCTGTGGATGTGGACACCGGTCTGCCCCCGCAGGTGCAGGACCCCGATATGGTCACGGTCATTGAGAAATGGGCCAGCGTTCAGGCCCTGAAGGACCACCTCCAAACCCCGCACATGCTCAGCTACCGGGAACAGGTCAAGGACCTGGTGCAGGATCTGTCCCTCAAGGTCCTGCAGGAAGCCTAAGCGGAAAAGCACGGGTTGCCGCCGGTCTATGTCCGGTCTGGCCGGGCGTGAAGTCCTCTCTTGAAAAATATTCAATGTCTCGGTTGCGTACAGTCTGTCATGCTGCAGGAAGAAATTGATTCAATCGCAAACAATCAATAGGAGCGACACAAATGATCTAATCAGCTCCTTTGAGCACCGCAGCTAATTATACCTCTTCTAAGCCCTTGGCCCGGCAATCTTTTGAGCAATTTTTCAAAGCTTTTCCTTGACTTCCTTCATTTTACAGATAGGTTATTGAAAACCTGCATTGTAAATTATGTGCTAACACAAGCACCTGAAGAAGAGTTGGCTTTTATCGTAGATAGTTTAAATGAGATAATTGACGGTTAACCAATCACTGTTGCGGACTCGCTTCACTCGCCGCAAAACTCAAGCGTTGAGCGGCCAAAAGACATAGTATGAGGCAGGATAATGGAAATTGTATATCTTGAAACGACATTTATTAGCTATCTTGTGTCGCTTCCAAGCCGCGATTTGATAGTTGCCGCGCATCAGCAAGTCACGAATGATTGGTGGAGAAACCAGCGGAGAAAATATGAATGCTATATCTCTGAAATTGTAATTGATGAGTCCTCAGCGGGTGATGAAAATGAAATTCAAAAGCGACTGAAAATCATTGATGAACTTAATCTTCTCGAACTGACCAAAGAAGTTAATGAATTGACGAAGGCTATCGTGAAAAGCGGGGTAATTCCTCCAAAAGCAGTTCGTGATGCGGCTCATATCGCGGCCGCAACTGTTCATGAAGTACACTATCTGTTAACATGGAATTGTACCCATATTGCGAATGCACATATATTGAGAAAGATAGAAAAAATTTGTCTTTTATCCGGATTTCAAATGCCAACTATATGCACCCCAGAAAATTTATTGGAGGATATTTAAAATGATTAATGATTCTATCGTAAATGAAGTTCGCAAGATTCGCGAAGAGCTTTCAAAAAAGTTCAATTATGATGTAGATGCAATTTTTTCTGATCTTCGGGAAAAGCAAAAAAAATATGGCAACCGCCTAGTTAATCTCAGGGAGCAACGAAAGGACGAACAAGCCAGTGCACCTGACACGAAAAGTCTGTAGCGTTTAGTCAAAGCATAGGTTTTTGAACTGGTCTGATTTTGTCGATATTGCATTGCATTTTGGTGCAGGTGACCGGCCTGTTAGGATATAGAATACGGCTATCAGTGTACACTAATGGAGGTCAGAAATAAGCAACCATAGCTGTAGTATTCTCTAAACATCGCATCCATCCTGAAAATACCTTTGACTTCATCATCACCAGACATTCGGTCTTGAGCTTCTCAGCCCTGCAGGTGAAGACCTGGCGTGATGATGAGGTCTGGTCTTTCGAAGTCCTGGAAGAATTCGACGGGTCTATTACCCGGTTGAACCATTCACCTCCCCAGCAATCCAGGTGAACGGTTTTATGAGAAGTTTGATCACTTTGTCTTTTTGGAGTTTTCATGTGCGGGCGATTTGGCTTATGGGCTGATCATCAGGAAATACAAGACCATTTTCAAATCCAGGAACCACTGCCCTTGGAGCCAAGATACAATATCGCTCCCTCTCAAGAAATCCTGGCCATCGGACAGACTGCAAACAACACCCGGAAATCAGCCAGTCTCAGCTGGGGCCTTATCCCGCATTGGGCCGAGGACGCGAAAACAGGATACAAGATGATCAATGCCCGGGCGGAAACTCTATGGAAGAAACCTGCTTTTAGAACTGCTGCCAAACAAAGGCGTTGTCTGATCCCGGCCAGCTGCTTTTTTGAATGGAAAAGAAAAGAGAAAGGCTCCAAACAGCCTTACTGTATCCGACCTAAAGACAACGATTTTTTTGCCTTTGCAGCCTTGTGGGAGCACTGGCATGACAAAGAAACGGATGAGAAAATTGATTCCTGCACTATAGTGACCACCGAGGCCAATAACGCTGTTTCAGAGCTCCACGACCGGATGCCGGTCATTATACCTCTATCCGGTTATGATTCATGGCTGGACCGCACAATTGAGAGGCCTGATGATCTGAAGCACCTGCTTGTCCCGTGTCCGAGCGAAGATCTGGTAATCTATGCGGTCAGCAAGGAAGTGAACAACCCCAAAAATGACTATGCGTCTGTTTTAAAGCCACTGGATGGTTCAGACCAAACTGTTTGACTGGCCATGTCTCTCAAAAATCGTTTATAGACCAGCTTTTTCAGAAAGCCACTTGTTTATGAGTGTTTCTTCAGGTATTTTTAGCTCCTTAGCTTTATCCTTGATATGTTCGTACAAGTCCTTGCCGATTCCAACATACTTCTTTTTCTTTATAGAAAACTGGACTTCATCCGTCTCTTTGACATCGTCGAATTCTCCAAAATCGTGCTCGTCCCAAAATTCCGAAGCTTCATAGATGGATATGTTTTCATCATGCTTATTTGTTTGCATACCGTCTCCGTTCATTCATGCTCATGGCCCGTGCCGTCACTATGAGAGCCTTGTTGTCCAACTTTCGAATAAAAAATACGGATAAGTAACGCCCTGATTGGGTTTTACCCAGAGCATTATACAGATGCTCTCCTTCTACCTTGCCCTTTTCTTTCTTGAATATTCTGCAATCGCCGGATAAAACTTCTTCTACCTCAGATGGCAAAACCGCGTGCTTCCAGGCAAGTTTTTCAACGATTTGATCTAACCAGATTATATCTTCAATTATAAACAATGTCGAACTCATCGATTGATGATTCTAAAATATCCCAAACCCTAAGTGTTTGTATAGTAAACAGAAAAAGTAGGTGAGGTCAAGGATATTTGTACAGGAGGTTTCACCGGGGTGATTCGCGGGTAGTTAGTCTTTTTTCATTATCAAAATATCCTTGGAAAACTAACAATTTGAGACTGACGATTACATTGGTCTATGGTGTTTATAGGTTTACGAGGATTATTCGAGCTGTTGATCAAGAATCCGAGAAACTTGCCAAAACAGGTTAAGGTAGAAACGCTCAATGTCGAACAACTCGATAGGGGAATTCATGTCTGCAAAACCACCTCTATGGTGCTATGGCTTTGGCGGCCACCTCTTCCAGAAAACCCTCCAGGCCCTGGACATAGACCTCTTCTGAGACCAGAAATCCATCATTGTGACCGCCGTGAAGCTCCAGGAACTTTTTGGACTCGGGGGCATTTTCATACAGCCTGCGCCCGAAGTCGAAAGGCACGAGCCCGTCCTCCCGGCTGTGCACGATGAGCACCGGGCAGTCAGCCTCCTGGAGATAGTCTTCCGTTGGAAAGCGGTACCTGAGCAGCAGGCTGACCGGGAGAAAGGGGAAGAGCCGCTTGGCCATGACCGGGATGGAGGGAAAGGATGATTCGATGATCAGGGCCAGGGGCCGGGTGTCCCTGGCCATCCGGGCGGCGATGGGTCCGCCCAGGGAGCGGCCCCAGCAGATGATCCGCTCCGGGGTCAGGCCTTTTTCCCGGATCAGGTAGTCCCAGGCTCCGGCGGCGTCTTGATAGCTGCCCTGCTCCGACATCCTGCCCCTGCTCCGGCCGTAGCCCCGGTAATCGAAGATGAAACAGGACAGGCCCAGGGAATGGATGATTCGTAGCTGCTCGAGCCGGTAGGATATGTTTCCGGCATTGCCGTGGAAGAAAAGCGCCGTCGGCCCGTCCGCTTTCCTGGAAGCGGGCAGGTACCAGCCGTGAAGCTCGATCCCGTCCTGGGCTCGAAAGGCCACCTCTTCATACTCGAGGTCGATCTGCGCAGGGGTTCCCGCCAACTGGGGGTCGGGAAAGAAGATCAGCTTGTGCTGGAAGAAAAAGACCAATCCCAACACCAGAAGGCAGCCGCAGGCAATGGCAATCAGAATGTTCATCTTCAACAAAACGGACAGGCCACCCAGTGATCGCTCTCGACGTTGGCAAGCTGCATCTCCAGGTCCCGGCATTCCGGTTTGACCTGGGGGCAGCGGGTTCGAAAGCCGCAGCCCGAGGGCGGGTTGATGGGGCTGGGCACATCTCCGGGGAGCAGAATCCGCTCCCGCTTCAGGTCCGGATCAGGAATGGGAGCGGCCGAGAGCAGGGCCCGGGTGTAGGGATGCAGAGGGTTTTCATAAATTTCTTCGTAGGGCGCCATCTCCACAATCCGTCCCAGATACATGACCGCCACCCGGTCGCTGATGTGCTCCACCACGCCAAGATCATGGGCAATGAACAGAAAAGAGATGCGCATCTCTTCCTGGAGTTCCACCAAAAGGTTGATCACCTGGGCCTGAATGGAAACGTCCAGAGCGGAAACCGGTTCGTCGCAGACAATCACCAGGGGGTTAAGGGCCAGGGACCGGGCAATGCCGATTCGCTGGCGCTGCCCGCCTGAAAATTCATGGGGATACCGGCCGAGATGTTCGGGTCTGAGCCCGACCTTCTGCATGAGCGAAGCCACCCGATCCTTCCGTTCAGACCTGGAGAGCTTTTTCTGGTTTTTGAGCGGTTCGGCAATGATATTACCCACCGTCATCCTGGGGTTGAGCGAAGTAAAAGGATCCTGAAATATGATCTGCATGGAGGAGCGCAATTCCCGCCGCTCCCTGGTATTCAATCGGCTGACATTCTCCCCCTTGAACAAAATTTCCCCGGAGGTCGGCTCGATCAAATGCAGGATGGCCCGACCCACGGTTGTTTTGCCGCAGCCGCTTTCCCCGACGAGTCCCAGGGTTTCCCCCTGCCGAAGCTGAAAACTCACTCCGTCCACGGCCTTTACCAGCTGCGTGGTACTGGAGAAGATCCCCTTCTTGACGGGAAAATGTTTTTTAAGATTGCTTACACTGAGCAAAACCATAATCTATTGAATATTGAGGAGTGACTATTGACTATTGCTGTCCGATTGAGGATGACTGTCTCATAAGGACAGAGTTCTTTCCAGTGAGTTCCAATTTGTTCCGAAGATACGAAATCTGAAGTATAAATAGGACACTATTTTTGTTCTGCATTTTCCAATATTCAATGTCCACCCTTCTGCAATATTCAATCTTAAATCTTAAATATTCAATGCCTAGCCCTCGGCTTCCCTCCAGCAGGTCACTTCGCGCAAGGGACCCAGCTTGATTTTCGGGGGCTCCTTTTCCTCGCAAACAGGCATCTTTTCGGAGCAGCGGGGATGAAAGCGGCATCCCGGGGGCAAATCCTTGAGATCGGGAACGATCCCGGAAATTTCCTGCAATTTTCTATCTTTCTGCGATTTGCGCCGACCGACCGCGGGAATCGATCCCAAAAGCCCTCTGGTGTAGGGATGGCGGGGATCCTTGAATAATTCCCGAACCGGGGCCTCTTCCACCACCCGGCCGGCATACATGACCACCACCCGGCTGGCCATTTCAGCGATCACGCCGAGATCGTGAGTGATCATGACAATGGAGGTCTCCAGCTGCTGCTTCAAACGGCCCAGAAGTTCCAGAATCTGAGCCTGAATGGTCACATCCAGAGCGGTGGTGGGCTCATCCGCAAACAGGAGCTGAGGGTGGCAGGACAGGGCCATGGCGATCATCACCCGCTGGCGCATGCCCCCGGAAAGGGCGTGCGGGTATTCGCGGATTCTGCTTTTGGGGTCCGGGATTCTGACCAGATCCAAAAATTCCAGGGCCTGTTTCCTGGCCTTGGATCTGGAGACTTTTTGATGCAGCCGGATGCCTTCAGTCAGTTGATCATCGATGGTCAAAACCGGGTTCAAGGAGGTCATGGGCTCCTGAAAAACCATGGACAGGGCATCGCCACGCAATTTGCGCATTGCCTCCCGGGACAGCTCCAATAAATTCCGGCCGTTAAAAACAATGCTCCCCTGAATTTCAGCCGGCGGACATCTGAGCAACTGAAGGACGGAAAGTGCGGTCACGCTTTTCCCGCAGCCGGACTCACCCACAAGTCCCAGGGTTTCCCCCCGGTGGACGCACAGATCCAGTCCGTCCACGGCTCTGACTGTTTCTTCGGAACTGTGAAAGGAAGTAATCAGATTGCTGATCTCGAGTATCGGCTGCATGGTTCAGACTTCGTACCTGCCTGGCAAATTTAGCGCTTAACTATTTAAAAATGCGGGGCTCGTATGAAACTTCGGAGTTTTTCCTCGGAATCGGTATCACCATCGGAATCGGTATCGAGAATTGATATGATGAGGATTAAGACTTCGATTCCGATAGCGATAGCGATTCCGATCCCGAACCGGGCCTC
>JAABTT010000045.1 GCA_011389765.1 Desulfohalobiaceae bacterium S24
GTCCACCACTTCCGTCATTCCGGCGTAGGCCGGAATCCAGAGTGAAAAAGCTGGACCCCGGTCCCGGATCGGGGTCCGGGATGACGTTCCTGTGCCGGGGTGACGGAAAAAGAAAAATCAAGTTTCATACGAGGAAAAGAAAAGCAAAGTTATATCAATGCATTAAATCCTGATACCCTACACCTGAAACCTCAAAAAGAGGCAAGAAATATCACAAAATGTCCAAAAAATCCTTCAAATTTACGCGTCCTGTAAAGAGCTCTGAATTTTCACTGAACTGCTCTGATTCTTGCTTCTTGCTTCTTGCTTCTTGGTCATACATGTGTCATGGAGACACCCGTAAGCATGAAAGCAACTTTATTGCAAAAATTGGACCAATCCCCGTGATGCCGCTCGATACCGTGGCCATACGGTCTGGGGCCTCCTGATTCCTGCAGGGATTGAACATCTGGTCCAAGAAACCGTCAAAATTATGACACCGGCTTTGTCCTTTGCACAAAAAGAGTTGCCAATTGGAAAAAAAAATGGAAGTATTGGACTCGATTGATGAAAATTTTATTGCAATCATATCAGTCGTCCCCGGTATCTGGTTACGACAGCGCCAAGGACCATGAGCATGCCCACTATCCTTATTATTGAGCCCGATCCGCTCCTGGCCGAATCCGTGACCGAGCATCTGCAGGCGCATCTGAACGTCCTGTCAGAGACGGCAGACTCCCTGGAGGCGGCCCGCCAATTGATTGAGGCCTTCCCTGGAAATTATCTGACGATCATTTTGAACCTTTGCTTAAGTCCTGATAATTACGCTCCTTTTCCAAACATCCCGACCATCGTGGTCACCGGAAAGATCCCCACCTCCGCTAAAAAAATCGCCTTTGCCTCCAATGTCCTGGATTATATTCTGGATTATAACGGATACAACCTCGAATACATCACCCAACTTGTCAAACGGGTTCTTTTCGCGGATGAATCCAAAATCCTGATCGTGGACGCGGAACCCGTCAATCTGAAACTGATGCGCAAGCTCCTGGGGAATAAGGGCTATGCCGTGATCGAGGCAGACAACGCCCCTGAAACCCTGGCCCTCATTCAGAGCCATCAGGACATCAGCATGCTGCTCATCGACGGGGATATCTGTGAACCAAAGGATTTTGATCTCGTCCGGAGTATTCGCCAGGATTTCAAAAAGAACCAGCTCTCCATTATCGCCCTGTGCGAGCGTTCCAAGGAATTTCAACGGACCATGCTCCTGCGGAGCGGGGTCAATGACTGTATTGAAAAACCCTTCCGGATTGAAGACTTTCAGGTCAGAGTCATGAACAACCTGCAGCTTGTGGAGGTCCTCAAGGAGCTGACCGAGCATTCCAATCGGGATTTTCTGACCCAGCTATACAATCGGCGCTATTTTTTTGAAATCGGATCGACCCTGTATGAAAATTACAAAAGAGGCGCCCTGCATTTGACCCTGGCCATGCTGGATATTGATCACCTGAAGACCATCAACGACACCCACGGGCATTTGTTCGGGGACAAGGCCATTAAAACGGTGGCCGAAGTGCTGACCAAAAACCTGAGGGCGACCGATGTCATTGCCCGTCTGGGAGGTGAAGAATTCTGCGTTTTGTCTACGGATGTGAAACCGAATGAAGCCCAAAACCTCTTTGAACGCATCCGGGAGGAAGTGCACAGGCAAACGCTGTCCACCCCCAGCGGAACGATTCACTGCAGCGTCAGCATCGGCGTGACCACCGGCATCGCCCCTTCTTTTGAAGACATGATCCATGCCGGAGACATGCTGCTCTATCAAGCCAAAGAACAGGGCAGAAACAGGGTCGTCCACAACTGAATCCGGCTGGTTTTTTTTAAACTATATTTTAACGTTTGTTAAATAAGTTATTTTTACTGAAAATAGAACAAATTTTTCTTTTTTTTAATATATATTTTATTTTAACATAGGCTAAATTTTTATTGACTGCACCGGGTTTTCCGGGATAGGCTGCTGCAAGCAGGGCATTGCCCATGTTTTTTAATATTTGAGACAATATACGGCTGTGCTGTTATGCTGTTCATTTAAGACAACGACTGCCAGTTCGATCAGTGAAGAAACTTTAGGACACCCCTCCGTCATTCCGGCGGGGCCTGTCCCGGACCCCGATCCAGGAGCCGGAATCCAGACTGAAAAATCTGGCCCCCGGCCTTCGCCGGGGTGACGGAGAAAGAAAAATAAAGTTTCATAGGAGAATTTTGAAAAAGGGAAGTTGGAGCAGTATACTGATCCAAGTTTGATTTTTGAAACAAAGACTGATTGTCCTTTGATTTCAACGACAGAATCCTGGAAAAGGTAAGTTGGAGCAGTATATATGTCCAGGACATTGACCAAGGATCAACTCCTGCCACTACTGCAGGAAAAAGTCGAATCCCTGTTCCAGGAGGTTGCCTTTGTCCAGCGGGTCGGGATCTCCCGGGAAAAACGGAGAGGAGAAGGCCCGGACTTGGTGGTGGAGCTAGTGGGAGAAGGGGCGCTTCAGGTTCTCTTGATTGAAGCCCGGACCAGCGGGGAACCCAGAATCGCCAGAGAGGCGGTCAATGCCCTGCTGGTGGAAAAACGCCTCTGGCCGGAAGCCTATCCTGTATTTGCCGCCCCGTTTCTATCAGCTGAGGCTGCCGCTGTCTGCCGGGAGCACAATGTCGGTTTTTTGGACCTGGCCGGAAACTGCCGACTGGCCTTTGACAAATTGTTCATTCATACCAAAGGACATGACAACCCCTATAAGAACAAACGGACGCTCAAGACCCTGGGCAAGCCGAAATCCGGCCGGATCATCAGGGTGCTGCTGAACCATGCCCGTCGAGAATGGAGGACCCAGGATCTGGCCGAAGAGGCCGGCGTCAGTCAGGGCCTGGTCTCCCAGCTCAAGAAAATTCTCAAGGATAGAGAATGGATTGAGCCGGGGAAAAAAAACCTTTCCCTGACCTGTCCCGGCAAGCTTTTAGAGGCTTGGACCCAATCGCTTCCACCTCCGGACGGCTCACTGGAACTGTACTCCGCCCCCTTGGATTTTATCCAAATTGAAAACCGGATTGTTGAAGCCTGCCGCAATCTGGCCATCCCATACGGATTTACCGGATTATCAGGGGCTGTGCATCTTGTTTCAGGAATCGCCTATCGGCAGGTCCAGGTCTCTGTCGCCGAGCAACCGGGACGCCTGGCCGAGGAATTGGGTTTGGAAAAAGCGGATCAAAATGCGGCTATCGCTTTGCTGCACACTGAGGATGAGGGGGTTTTGTATGGAAGCCGCAAGGTCATGCCCGCCTCCAGGCTGCAATACGCCCGGCCGGAAGAAAAAACAGTGCAGGCCATAGAAGCGGAGATCCAGACCAGGTTGGACATTGTTTCCCCTGTCCAGATCTATTGTGATCTGAAATCAAAATTTGAAAACTGCGGTCAGGAAGCGGACCGGCTCTACCAACAGGTCATCCAGCCCTCATGGTGATGACTTGGAGGCACTGTCTTTTCGGAGTTCGAGAACCAGCCGCAGCCCGTTGCTCTCGAAGGCCAAATCGGGTGGATAGCGCCCGCGATAGAGGCTCCGGATTTTGTGCCGTGCACTCTCCCAACTGCCGCCTCGACGGACCCGGAACAATGCTTTCTCCCGGACTTCTTTGCTGCCTGTTGGTCTTTGCGTATAGGCCTCCGCCTCATACACATCGCGGCACCATTCCCAGACATTGCCGCTCATGTCGAACAAGCCCAGGCCATTGGGTTTTTTCTCTCCTGTCGGATGCGTCGAGCCGCGGCTGTTGTTGTGATACCAGGCAAGAGCTTGAGCATTTCCGCCGCCGGCAAATATCTGTTCCTCACCGCCGCTTCTGGCGGCGTATTCCCATTGCGCCTCGCTGGGCAGGCGGGCCTTCACTGCATCTACTTCCTTCAGGATTTTTTCGGCAAATGCCCTGGCCTGCCCCCAGGTCACCTGCTCAACAGGATACGCGCCGCCCTTTTGAAATCGCGACGGATTTCCGTCCATCAATTCCTTCCACACTTTCTGGGTGACTTCATAGCGGCCCATCCAGAACCCCGGGAGACAGACCTCATGGACGGGGGACTCATCGGCATCGCAATCATCAGCCCATTGGCCGCAGCCCATTTGAAAACAGTCCTCGGGAATCCAGACAAATTCCATGCCGGTTGATGGGTCTGTTATAACGTCTTTTCTCTTGAGTTCGACAAAAAGATCTATGCTCTCTCCTGCTTCGACAAAGACTTCTTCTTTTGCGTCCCGGTAGCCGAATTTTGAAACTTTAACCTCATACATGCCCGGCTGCAGAGCCAGTCCAGGCACATACTCTTGGTCAAGGCCGGGGACTTCGATGCTCACCTCCCTGGGATCCGGATACACAAACAAGAAGCCCTGCTCCTGTGCCCGGACACTGCTCGGGGAAAGGGAGCAAAACAGCAGGGCGGCCCCAATGATTATCCAAAGGATTGAAGACCGCTGAAACAGAATCGATGTCTGAAGAAGATCCACGGCCACCTCAGGCTGAAAAAAACTCGGGGGGCAGAGGGGTCTTGGCCTGATAGCCGCTGCCGTCCAGAACAATCTGAACCGCCCGGTCCGTCTTCGGGGTATAGATGACAGGCGCCAGCAGATTCAGGGTCACCTGCTGATCTTGATGGAAGGTGATTGTGCTCAGAATGAAAAAGGGATCTTCGCTTGTAATTCCCAATTGTTGCAAGATATGAGGAGTCAGGCTCACCTGGTAATCCGGGAAAAATAGAGCCGGGTTGATGAGCAGAAAGACAACATCAGCCTTGTCCACGCTTTGCAGGCAAAACAGGACCTCCTTCTGTTCGGTCGGCAGGACGACAAAATCGTGAAGCCGTTCAAACCCGATGAGCCCTTCCGGGAAATGGACCACGCGTTCCGGATCATACTCCACTTCGCCAAAACTGGTCTGCAGAGTCTTCATCATGGCCTCCTCCCTTTTGGGAGCACTGTATTCAAAACATCCAGCTTCTCTAAATCCCACTGACTGGCCTCCTTGTTCTCCCGGCATATCCGTTCATACACCTCCTGCCGATAGATCTTTTTTTCCTGCGGGGCTGCAATGCCGACCCGAACCTTACCATCCTTATTCTCCAGAATAGTGAGGGTCACATCGTCGCCAACGACAATCCCTTCCCCGACCTTGCGCGTGAGTACCAGCATCCGCCCTCCCTGGCGCCGGCCTGTGTGTTGCTATGGTTTACATGTAGTCCAGAATGGTCAGCTGCGATACTTTGGAGGTGACATTCAGGGCGGCCTGCAGTGTTGTCTGATGTTGCATTAAATCTGTGTAGACCTTCATCACATCGGCATCTTCATAGGTTGAAATCGTTTCCTTGATTTCGAGAGCGGCGGCATTCAAATGCTCGCTCGCCCTTTCGATCTGCGCAGCATTATTCCCCATCCGGCCTCTCAGCCGCCTGATCTGATTGGCCCCGTCTTCCAAATCTTGGAGCCCCTCCTGCATGCCTCCCTGATCACCGGTTCTGATGGCGTGTTCAAGATTTTTTATGACAGCATATATATTTGTTCCAGCGGCATCCTGCTCCTGGTTGTTGTCAGCATCGCCCAGCAAAAGCTCGCAGCCGGTCAGACCTGTTTCCAGCCTCTGCCCTGGGGCGACTTCAACTGTTTTCCGATTGGCATCTCCCTGATAGCTGACCGGCCAGGTGGAGGCGTCTTTTAAATCATAGTTATCAGGATCATAATCGGTATTTTCCGTAAAGGGAAGGGTCTCGTCCTGATAACCGGCAAAGGTGTATTCACCGTTGGCTTTGGTATTGCCCGCATCAAGCAGGACATCGAAAATCAAGCCGATTTCGTCGGCCAGCACCTTCCGGTCCTCCTCATTGACTGCACCGTTCAGGGACTGAATCCCGGTCTCTTTGGCCTGAACCAGGAGGTTCTCCATACGGTCCAGGGAGGAATCCTGAATGTCCATCTTATCCTGGGCAAAGCCCATGTGGGTCAAATAGCGCTCGGTGGTTTTGCTCTCCACCCGGTAATTCAGAAGCGGCTTGATCGCCGCGGGATCATCCGAGGGCGCATTCATCTTCTTGCCGGTGGCGGCCTGTTGCTGGAGATCGAACATCCGGTTGGAAATGGTGTTCAGCTCGGAGTAGAGCATGCGGTAGGTCATCCCGATGGTGGCTTTCATGGCTGTTACCTCTTCATGTTCAAAACAGTCTGCATCAATTCGTCCACCGTGGTCACCAAGCGGGAGCAGGCCTCGAAGCCGGTCTGATAGAGGGTGAGATTGATCATTTCCTGCTCTATGGAGACCCCGACAATGGATTCGCGCATGTTTTCCAACTGGGTGACCGTATCCTGAGCCCCGCCGAGGGCCATCGTGTTCCGCTGCGCTTCGACCCCGATTTTGGAGGACAAGCCGCCGTAAAAGCCCACAAAAGTCTCCTCGTCGTCGATCACGGCGCTCTGTCCCAGGGAGGCGATCTCCAGGGCATTCTGATTGTCGCCCGACTTGCTTTCAAACCCGGCCGCAATCTGGTCGGTGGCGGTAACGGCCACCCGGGTTGAAGGCTGGGCCTCAATATCCACCCAATTGCCAAAGGTCTCATCATTGTCCGTCAAATTAGTTGCTGTTTTGGATACGGAAGCGCCATCCACGTGAGGCGTCAAGACCAGAGAATATCCTGAGCCGTCGTCCCCTGTGATCGAGGCGCTCACCTCGGCATCCGAGGCATTGATCGCGTCCCGTATTCCGTTCAGGGAATTTTCACCCGGCCCGATGCTCACTGGCGTCGTCACTGCTGGAACTGCTGGAACTGCTGGATCGTTATCCACTTTCAGATCGAAGCTGCCTTTGCCGAAATACAAGGCATCCGGGTCTGAAAAGGTATCCACCGAGGGATCATCGCCATAGATGTAGCTGCCGTCCTGAAGGCTGAAGTTTTCGTCAAACTCCGCGTCATACTCCTCGGAAGACAAGCCTGAAGCATCCACACTGATTGTCTCCCCCTCGGTCCTGGGGGTCAGGTCCAGGTGATAGTCCGTGCCGTCGAAAACCACCGAGGCCAGGGCCCCGGTATCCGCAGCATTGATGGCGTCCCGGATCCCGTTCAGGGAGTTTTCCCCCTGGCCGATGCTCACGTCGGTGCTGTCGCCCCCGACCGTGACTTGCATGGTTCCGGTATTAAAGGCCAGATCCTCGGGGTCGGCAAACCCGGTCTCGTTGCGATGGGAGGCCGAACGGGTGAAAAAGGAGCGTCCGGTCTGGCCGTCCAGGCCGAATCCGGCTTCATGCTGTGTATTGACGGCATTGACGATGTTGTATTCCAGCTTGTCCAGTCCGTCCGCCAATTCAGGAACCACCTCATCCCGGACATCCAGAAATCCCCGGAGCTCGCCCCCCAGATCCTCCCGATTCACCTCCAGGGTGGACTGCCCCACACTGATGGACAGCTGCAGATCGGTTTTAACATACTCGCCGTCAATGGTGTAGGCATTGTTTCCCTGGACCAGGGGCACGCCGTTGCCCGGCAACTGCAGGGCTATCCCGGTCTTGCCGGTCTTGAAGGTTTTACAGCCCAGGAGTCCGGACAACTCTTTCACCAGGAGGTCTCTGCGGTCTCTGTCCGAAGTGGCGACCATGCCGCTCACTTCCCGGTTTTGAATGCTTTCGTTGAGTTCGGCCACCTCTTCGAGTTTTTGATTGATATCCACCAGTTTCGAATTGATGGAATCGTTGATGTTCTGCTTGACCCCGACCATGTCGCTTCGCATGTCCTCAAAAGAGGCCAGCATGTTTTCTCCGGCATACAGCACCTGATCCCGTTCGATATTCCCGTCCGGATTGACGCTCAGCTCATGCCAGCTCCCGAAAAAGGTCTCGATGTCATTGGCCAGGGCCGATTCACCGATACCGAAGATCCGCTGCACCTCGGACAGTGGGCCGCTCTTGGCGCTGTGCTCACCCAACAGGGCGTTTTTATCCTTTAATTGATTGGTTAAAAATGAATCGTATTCACGCTTGACATCCAGGACATCCACGCCTTGTCCGATCATCTGGCCCTGGACGTTCAAGGCCGGGGCCGGAGTCAGGTCCAGCACTTGCCGGGAATACCCCGGGGTGTTGACGTTGGCGATATTGTTCCCGGTCACCTCAATGGCTTTCTGCCTGGCGAAAAGTCCGGTTAAACCGGAATTCAAGGCTCCCAGCAACGGCATCTCAGATCCTCCCGGAAAGAAGGGTTCCTGAATTTTCGCCCCGATGGATCATCCCGCTGCCGGCGTAGTATTCCGGACGTACCTGATCTCCGATATAGCTCATGGAGTCCCGGACCCAGTTCAAGGCCGCCCAGAAAAAATACGCATTGCGCAGATTTTCATCATAGATATTTTGAGCGAGCTTGTGTTCCTCAGAACTGAGTTCTGTGCCGGCATCGGTCTCGGCCAGAATGAATTGCAGAAGGCCCTCTTTTTCCTTTGTCAAATCCAGCATGGAATCCACTTCAAAAGACTTGGCCGCCGTCCGTTCCCTGAGGATGATTTCATATAAATGCTTCAAGGAATCAGCTAAGTGTGACTCAGACATCAACTGTCTCCTTTTCCAAAATATTTCAGCAGGCTGGCTGCAACCTTCAAGGAATCGGGACGATAGTCTCCATCGGCTATCTGCTCCTTCACGGCCTGGACTCGGGCCTGCCGGACCGGATCAGACCTCAGGTCTCCGCCTTGATCTTGAATTTGTTGCAGGGTTGAAGAAAAATCAACCTTATCCCCTTCCTGCGCTTTACCGGTTTCCTGGGTGGAACGTACAGCCTGTTTCTTTTGAACGTCTGTCAGCTGTTTGATTTCCGAACCTGGGTATACCTTCATAACCACGTCCTTGTAAAAGAGTCTTGTATAGTTTTGCGTTCATCCTTACTACCTATATCGACAGATATTACTCAAACTTTAGGCTGAACGTCAACATGGATTTATTTCTGGGGATCGTCGACTTTCGCCCCCAGGAACTGCCGGTAGAGTCCTTGGGCCAGCCCCAGTCCCCCTGTGCGGGACATCTCTCCGGCCACCTCCATGTCCATCATCTCCTGAAAGAGTTCCGTGCCCGGACTATCTCCCAACAGCCCGCCTTCAGGAATGGTGCGGCGCATTTCCTGAAACAGGGAATTGATGAATATCGCTTCAAAATCCTGACACAACTGTTTGAGGCCTTCCTGCTGCTTCTCACGGGATGTCCCCTCTTCACCGTCCATCACTTGCGGGCGCAACATCTGCGGATCAAAGGCCATTTTCATAATCGCTGTCTCCAGTTCAGACTTCGTAAAGCGGGCTTCGCCCACAACCCAAAGGTTCCAGGTTCACAGTTCACAGTTCACGGTTAAGAAAAAAAAGAGGTTCTCGCCAAGACCACATGTGTGCTTTTCAATTTCTTCCTCTTCAAACCGTGAACCGTGAACCTGGAACCGTGAACCTTCTATGCCAAGGACTTCAACTACTTCGGAGCAACACATTTTCTTGTTTTCTATGACAGAGATGAACCGATAAGTCTGTAAAAAGATTTCGCCTGTCGAAATCTTTTTACAGGACCACCAATTCCGCCTGCATGGCTCCGGCCGCCTTGATGGCCTGAAAAATTGTGATCACGTCTCTCGGCGTTACCCCGATGGTGTTCAGTGCGCTGGCCACATCCCCGACGCTCACCCCTTCTTCCATGACCATAAACCGGGCATCTTCCTCATCCAGCTCCAGTTCGCTGTCCGGGACCGTAACGGTTTGCCCCCCCTGGCTGAAGGGCTCCGGCTGGGAGACCTTAGGCGATTCTTTGACGGTCAGCTTGAGATTGCCATGGGCCACCGCCACCCTGGAGAGACGGACATCCTTGCCCATGACGATGGTCCCGGTCCGTTCGTTGACCACAATCTTGGCCTTGCTGTCCGGCTGGACCTCAAGATTTTCCAGACTGGATAAAAACTGGATCGGTTTTGAGGCATAGGATTGGGGCAACTGGACCTCCAGACTCTTGTTGTCCAGGGCCTTGGCCACGCGGCCTTGAAAACTGCTGTTCACCACCTCGGCCATCCGGGAGATGGTCGTGAAGTCGCCCTCCCGGAGATGATACACATAGCGGCCGTCCTTGGGCAGAGCAAAACCCACTTCCCGCTCGACGATCCCTCCGTCCGGAATGCGTCCGACTGTGGGATGGTTTTTCTCTACAGATCCGCCGGCCCCTTTTAAGGAGACGGCCCCGACAATCAACGGCCCCTGGGCCACGGCGTAAACCTTGTCGTCCGGTCCGAGCAAAGGGGTGCGCAGAAGGGTCCCTCCGGACAAACTCTCGGCATCGCCCAGTGAGGAAATCAGGACGTCGATTTCGGTCCCGGCTTTGGCAAAAGGCGGCAGATCGGCGGTGACCATAACCGCGGCCACATTTTCCACCTTCACCGCCTCCCGGTCCAGGTTGACCCCGAGGTGCTCCATCATATTGGCAACGGTCTGCATGGTGATGCCGTTATTGGTACTGTCTCCGGTATCGTTCAGGCCAACCACCAGGCCATAGCCGATGAGCTGGTTGTTCCTGACCCCCTGCAATTCGGTCAAATCCTTGATCCGGGCTCCCAGGGCCAGACTGCCGGAGCAGCAAAACCCGGCGATCAGCAGCATAAGCAGTATCTTTTTCATAGGCTCCTCTGGTGATTCTCGTGCAACCGTTCCAAGTTCACAGTTCACAGTTCACGGTTAAGAAAAAAAAGAAGTTCTCGCCAAGACAACATGTGTGCTTCTCAATTTCTTCCTCTTCAAACCGTGAACCGTGAACCTGGAACCGTGAACCTTCTATGCCAAGGACTTCAACTGAGTCGGAGCAATTCATTATCTTGCTTTTCAGAACATAGAAAATCACAAATACATCTAAAAAGGCCAGATCGTGTCCATAAGCCGTATGCCCCAGCCCGGCTTTTGTTTATCAGTGATCACCCCTTTCCCCAGATATTCGATTTTGGCATCGAGCACGTACTTGGAATCGATCATGTTCGAGGCGGTGATGTCTTCCGAACGGACAATGCCTGACAGGCGAATGACCTGGTCTTCCTGATTGACCCGCACGGTCTTGCTCCCCAGGATGCGCAAATTCCCGCTGGGCAGGACCTCGACCACCTGGGTGGTCAGGGTCGCAGAAAGTTTCTCCTCTCTGGACGTGCTCCCGGAACCCTGAAATTCGTTTGAACTGCTGGCGCTGAGCAGCTTCGAAGCATCCATATTCGGATTTTTGCTGATCAGACTCTTCTCCAGACCGAAAAGATTCGGGACTCCCAAAGCCGCAGATGAAGAACGATCTGTCGATGTAGCCGCCTCTTTCTCTGCACTGGCCTGTTCATAAATGGCCACCGTGAGAATGTCCCCGACCTGGGTGGCCTTCTTGGCCGTAAACAGAGACCCTGTACTTTCCTGCCAGATCGAGCCGCTGTAATTTTCAGCCCGGCCTGCTTCCCCCGCTCTTTCACTGGCGGCAGGGACCGGAGATTGCGTGGTCTCTGCCTGCGGCTGTACGTCCTGTTTGGCCGCACAGCCCCCGAAAACCAAGGCGCTCATCACCCAGAAGATACACAGTGTATTTTTCATATTAAAACTCGACTTTGGTCAAACCAGGTCCAATAACGGTGCAGGGCACTTCCCGCTTGGACCGCATGTTCCGCACCATGATTTGCTCACCTTCCCTGCCCTCGGTGACGGCCATGCCTTTGGCCTGTATCTGAAGGGGTCCCTTTTCCAGGAACATGGTCACCATCTGTCGCCGCTCGATGACCACCGGTCTTTCAAGATCGTGTTTGCGCAGCACCTGGTTCATGGACACAGACCGTTTCAGCAGTTTCCCTAAAGCAGCCTCGACATTTAGGAAAGGATCCTGAAGCCCGGCAATGTTCTGCTTTTTGAGCAGCAGATGCTCCCGTCTGAGGACGGTGCCGCGCTGCATTTTCTTTGCGGCGACAAGCACCGGTACAGAAGCCCTGACCCGTCCCGCCAGTGTCAGATTCTCCACGACCCGGTCATTCACCCGCACAATCACGGAAACCTGCCGGCTTTTTAAAATGTTTGGATCTGAAAATAGAACCTCGGTACTGTATTCACCCTGGGGCAGGTTCAGGGCTTGAGGCGGGTTGCGCAGCTCAAAAGCAATGTCCTCGGCTCCGAGGTGACCGATGGCATCACGGAGCGCGGCATCAATGTGTCCCTGAATTGCTTCCGACCCCACCAGGCTGCTTTTGTCCTGTCGGATGCAGATCGTTTCCGCACCGCTCCATTCAATAAGATCCGTCCCTGCCAAACCATCACAGATGTACGCCTTGAGGGTTTTGCGGTCATAACAACGCAGTTCTCCGGACTCCGGGGCCGGGAAAAGCACCATATTCTCAAAAGCCCCTGTTTGGTGACCTGCCCGTACATCAGCGACTTCTCCCAAGGTAAGCATCGGACCGCTGACCCTGGCCTCGTCTTTAAAATGAACCTCCAGGCCGAACACCAGGCCGGGACAACTCAGGACAATGAAACAAAAAAACAGGACTCGGTTTATCATCTTACACCAACTGGTTGATCTGCTGCAGAATTTCGTCCGCCGCTTTGACTGCCTTGGAATTGATCTCATAGGCGCGCTGCCCGGCGATAAGATCGATCATTTCCTTCATGATGCTCACATTGGACCCTTCCAAAAAGCCCTGGGCGACCCCTCCCATACCATTCGAACCCGGATCGCCAAGCATGGGGGCTCCGGAAGCAGTCGACTCCTGGAGAATATTTCCCCCCAGGCTCTTCAGGCCCGAAGGATTGCCGAACCTGGCCAGTTCGATGTTTCCGATCTCGGTGCCGATTGATTCACTATCCATAAAGGCCAGCACTGCCCCGCTCTTGCCGATGGATATCTGGGTGCTGTTTTCAGGGATTACAATTTCAGGGAGCAATGGATTGCCGTCGGCAGTGACCAGACGCCCCTGGCTGTCTTTTTTCAGACTTCCGTCCCGGGTATACCCTGTCTCGCCCGAGGGCATTAGAACCTGAAAAAAACCGTCCCCTTCGATGGCCAGATCAAGCTCATTGCCTGTCTGTTCCAAATCCCCAACAGTGAAAACTTTTTCCACGGCCGCCGTCCTGGTACCCATACCGATTTGAATGCCCGAGGGCACTTCCGTATCCTCCGAAGCCTTACTGCCCACGGCCCGGGTACTGGCGTACAACAGATCCTGAAAATTGGCCCGACTCTTTTTAAAGCCTGTCGTGTTGACATTTGCCAGATTGTTGGCAATGACGTTGATATTGGTTTCCTGGGCTTCCATTCCGGTGGCTGCTGAAAATAATGCTGTAATCATACATCCCTCGTTCCTGTTGCGAATTTGTGTACTCAGTCCTCGGCCCGCGCTCGGACGAAATTGTGTGGCCTTATCCCAGTTCTCCGATTTGCCTGGCTTTTTCTCCCATGTCACTGTATGTTTTCATGGTCTTCAAAAAGGAGGCATAGGCCCGTTTGATCTCGATGACCTCGGTGGTCAGGAGCATGGCATTGACATTGGACTGCTCCAAACAGCCCTGAACTATTTCCCCGGAGGCCGCTTGTTCCGTCGCACCCTCTCTCAATACCCACAAGCCGCTCCCTTTTTCTTGAAAATCATCGTTGTTCTCTGCCGTATACAGGTTCAACTGCCCGATTTGCATACCCTCGACCAGGACCTGCCCCTGATGATTGATATCCACATTTTGATGGGGAAAAGAAACAGGCCCTTCCTCACCGACCACCTGCAGCTCTCCCACAGCCGTGAGCAGATTGCCCTGTTGGTCGAGCTTGAAGTTTCCCTGTCTGGTGTACTGAAACCCGTCTTCCCCGGCCACCTTGAAAAACCCCGGGCCGTTGATCGACAGGTCCAGGGAGCGGCCGGTCCTTTGAACATCGCCCTGGGAAAAATCCACAAATCGACCCGAGGTCTTTGCAAAATTGGTTCCCTGGGCCTCATTGTTCTGGACGGCATCGGAAAACAAGGATTGAAACGAAACCCGGCTGGCCTTGAATCCGGTATTCCCGACATTTGCGAGATTATTCACCGCGATTTCAAGCTCCTGCATTTTGGCAACCGATCCGGACAGTGCGCTATACACACCTGAACTCATATTCTTTCTCCAAAAAGTAAAACAGTATCTGCAAATCCCCGACTGATCCTATCCGAATTGATGCCCTCGGCCCTGCGAGGACCCAGATCTTTTTCCTGCCCGATCCTTTCTTTCTTATCGACCTGTTTTTGAGTTGCTTTAATCCTTACCCTGAGTCTTGAATCCTTGTGAGGCTTTGGCCAGGGAAAGCATCTGTTCGGCTTCCTGCCGGGAGACATCCAAAACCTCCGCAATCTCCTGAGAGCCAAGGCCAGATTGTTCCAAACTGGCGACATGGCGATACTTTTCAGAAACCCGTTTTTCCAGCCCGGTGAGATTTTTCAAACGCGCCTTCAATTCCGTCTTGCCCAATGCTTTTTCCGAGGACCGGCTTGCAGACGCCTCACTCGAACCTTTCAAAGACTCGATCCGCTGCTTCAAGTCTGCAAGCTCCTGCCACAATTCTTTCTGCAGACTGCTGCTCCGAAAATAGAGCAGCAGGCAAAAACCGCTCAAAAAAGTCGAAAAAAGTGAAAACAGCCCCAGAACAAAGACAATCCCGGTCTGATCCAGATGCGCAAAGAAACCATTCATCAGAGCTCCGTCATCGCAGCCTTGAGCTTCAACAAGGCCTGACTGTGCAGCTGAGAAATTCTTCCCTCAGACAAATCAAGGATATCGGCAATTTCTTTTTGGGTGAACTCTTCATAATAAAACAGGGTCAGGACCAGCCGTTCTTTTTCCGAAAGCTTGTCCAGCTGTCCTGCCAATTCCAGGGTTAATTCCCGGGTGCTGAGCTCTTCTTCAGGACTTTTGCCCGTCTCGTCCTCGAGCTGATCCATAAAGGTTTCGCCGTCTCGGCTGGTATTCAAGGTTTCGTAAAGACTGACAAAGCCAAGATGTCCGATCTCGTTCAAAAGTTTTTGATACTCCCCGATACTCATATGAAGTGCCTCGGCCAGTTCCTCCTCGGTTGGATCCCGTCCCGTTTCCAGCTCCAGGCGTTTCATCGTCTTAAGCAATCTGCTTTGTTTTTCCCGCATCGATCTGGAAAACCAATCCATTTTACGGACTTCATCCAGCACCGCCCCTCGAATTCGAGATTCGGCAAAAGTCTTAAACAAAATGCCTTTGCCGGGATCAAATCGGCCGGCTGCTTCCATGAGTCCATACATGGCCGCACTCTTCAATTCGTCCAATGAAATGTACGCGGGGATCTGGGGACGCATTCGCTGCACGATAAAGTCCACAAAATTTAGATGCGCTTTGATCAATCCATCCCGTTCATCGTATGCGGCCGATTGATACATCATTGATGTCTCCCTTAACGGGCCTCGTTCACAGACAGCAATCTTCTCCAAAAAAACTGCTGCGACCCTTTTGGTACCTGTTTTTCCGACTTCAATTCCAAATTTTCGACCAGCTCGAAAAATGCCTGGCTGGATTTCGCCTTGGGATAAATCTCCACCAGGGCTTTTTGTTTTCGAACGGAATCAGTGAATCGCTTGTCCACGGGTATCGAACCTAAAAAATCAATTGAAATGTCGATGAACCGGCTACTGACCAGAGTCAGCTTATGATACACATCCAAAGCCTCGTTTTCAGAGCTGACCGAGTTGACGATGAGCCTGAAATATTTCTCATGGAACCGGGTGGACAGGAGTTTCATCAAAGCGTAGGCGTCGGATATCGCTGTGGGCTCCGGGGTCGTGACCACGAGAATTTCCTGTGCGGCGACATTGAAATAGGTGACGTTTTCGGAAATACCCGCTTCCGTGTCGATCAGGACCACATCAAAACGGCCGTGCAAAAGATCCAGGGCCTCCATGAGGCCGGCTTTTTGACCGGCGTCCAGATGGGTATATTTTTGAACGCCCGAGCCGGCCGGAAGCACCATTATGCCTTCTGCTGCCGAAATCAGAATCTCATCCAGCTGTTTCTCCCCGGAAAAAAAATGATTCAAATTATAATTCGGGCTCAAACCGAAATACAGGTCGATATTGGCCAGACCAAGATCCGCATCAATCACCAGAACGCGATAGCCCTGTCCGGCCATGACTTTGGCCAGGTTGGCGACACACACGGTTTTGCCCACGCCGCCTTTTCCGCTGGTCACGGACATGACCCGGGCCGCTTTCAAGGTCTTGTCCCCGGCGGCTCCTTCCGCTGCAAACCCACGGCTCATTGCACGAAGCGTTCCGGCCTGGTCTCGTTCCCCTTGATAGTCCATTTCTCAGTCACCTCTTTTTTTTTCAAGGTCATATCCGCCAGCTCCCGGGCTTCCGGAAGAAGCAGGTCCTCTGGAACCCTTTGCCCGTTGCTCAAAAAAGACAAGGGATATCCGGTTGCAACGGGCAAATTCAAGACAGCGCCCAAATCCTGGCACTCATCCAGTTTGGTAAACACCAGGCTCTTCAGGGGCAATCGTCCGAAGGCGTCGATCACCAACTGCAAATCGCGCTCTCTAGTGGTGGCCGAGAGCACGAGGTGATTCTCAATTTTAAGGGCGGGGTCAAGATAAGCAGCCAATTCTTCCTGACTCAGTTCATCGCTCGGACTCCTCCCCGCGGTGTCCACAAGGATCAGGTCCTTGTCCTGATGGCGGGAAAAAATCGCCTCCAGTTCTTCCGGATTCCTGGCGAGTTCCACAGGGACATTCATGATTTGACCATAGATTTTGAGCTGCTCCGCCGCAGCAATGCGATAGTTGTCAATGGTCACCAGAGCCACGCTTTTCCCGAATTCAAGGAGGCAATTCGCGGCAATTTTGGCAATGGTCGTTGTCTTGCCCACACCGGTCGGGCCGATGAAAGCGAGCCGCTTTTGTGCATGCCAGGTCTCTGCAAGCGGGTTGTCCAGTCCGACCGTTTCCGCAATGAACCGTTCCAGAAACCCGTCCACGCCTTCCGGCGTCTCGTCAAGCGCATCCTCATGTTCCCTCATCCGCTCGACAAATACCTGCAGGGTTCCGCTTTTCAAACCACACTCCTGCAATTCCATCAGCAGATGTTTTGCTCGAGGCTCAATGTCAAAATTCTGACTTTGAAAATCCGAAAACAGGGCCGGCCATTGACCGCTTCCCTTTCCCTGGGTCCGGGAAAATTGCTGAACAAGGCCTTCAAAAGACTCTTTCATCTGCCTGATTTCCAGCATCAGGTCCCGCTCCCGGCCGGCATCGGATGTCTCCGCCCGGCCCTGGGCTTCATTTTCCAGGTATGTGTGGAACGATCGAGGCTTGTGAGGCGTTTTTTTCGAATATTCGCGGGCTGCACCCGGCTGCGCCGAGCCGCGGTCCTGATGCAGGACCTCCCGCCTTTCAAGACCCGGATCCTGAGTTTCCGAACCTCCGTCGACAGCGGCCGTGACCTCGATACCCGGTTTCCCCAAAAAACCAAATGTTTTTTTGCTGATCTCCCGGGTGGATAAAATCAGGGCTTCCGGCCCAAGTTCATTTTTGACTTTGGCCAGGGCTGACCGCATATCGTCGGCTTCGAATACTTTAACCTGCATTGAGTTTCACCGTTCCCAAGGATTGAATTTTGACTTGCGGGGCCACCTCGTTGTGGGACAGGACCGCCAAATCCGGGAAATAACGTTCCGTCATTTTTTTGACATGCTGACGTATGGGGGCCGGACACAATAATACCGGATTGAGATTCCCTTTGAATCGGTCGATATGTTTCCCGATTCCCTCCAGGATGCCTTTGGCCTTTCTCGGTTCAAGAGCTAAGACGCTTCCTTGACCGCTGGGCTGCACCGCATGCTGGATCGTCTCCTCAAGGCTGTGATCCAGGCTGATGATGGACAAAGTGTCATTGTCGCCGATCAAGGTGGAACTGATTTGCCTGGCCAATCCTTGTCTGACGAATTCCGTCAGCTGGTCCGGGTCCTGGATATGAGGTGCAAAATCAGCCAGTGTTTCGAGTATGGTGCGTAAATCCCTGATGGAGACTCCCTCGCGGAGCAGATTCTGCAGCACTTTCAAAACGCCTCCCAGACTCATGAGTTTCGGTATCAGTTCTTCGACCAGCTTCGGATAATCCCGTGCAATAGTATCTAGCAAATTCTGTGCCTCTTGCCGTCCGAGCATCTCATGGGCATGCTTTTTGATCATTTCACTGATATGCGTGGACATGACCGTATGGCAGTCAACAACAGTATAACCGGCCATTTGGGCTCTTTCCTTCTTCTCCTCTGAAATCCAGATTGCCGGAAGGCCGAATGCCGGCTCCACGGCTGAAACGCCTTTCATTTTTTCCGTCACGCTTCCGGAGTCCATGGCCAGATAATGTCCCGGAGCCATTTCAGCCCCGGCAATGGACACCCCCTTGAGCAGCAGACGGTACTCATTGGGTTTCAACTGCAGGTTGTCCTTGATATGAATCGGCGGCATGATAAAGCCGAGGGCAAGAGCGAACTGTTTACGTATCGCCCGGATTCGATTGAGCAGCTCCCCGTCCTGCGCGGCATCCACAAAGCGGATAAGACCGTAGCCGACCTCCAGCTCCAAAAGATCGACCGAGAGAAGCTGCTCATAATTTTCTTCCTGTTCCTGCACTTCTCCGGCGTCCTCCTGATCAGTTTTGGCAGCTGATTCAGCCTGCTGCTGCTTTTGGATGAAATAGGCAAGACCAAAAAGGATGCCGGCCAGGGTGAGAAACGGAAAAAAAGGCAATCCGGGAATCAGGGCGAATCCCAGGAGGATTGAACCGACCACCCAGATCGCCCGGACATTAAAGGTGAACTGATCCTTAAGCTGTGTTCCGAAATCCCCCAATCCGCCGCTGCGCGAGACGAGAATGCCGGCCCCGGTGGAGATGATCAGAGCCGGAATCTGACTGACCAGACCGTCCCCCACGGTCAAAGTGGTATAATTCTGGGCCGCTTCCAGCAGAGGCATGTTTTTTTGAAGGACCCCGATAATAAATCCGGCGCAGATATTGATCATCGTGATCACAATTCCGGCGATGGCATCGCCGCGCACGAACTTGCTGGCCCCGTCCATGGCCCCGAAGAAATCGGCTTCACTGGTGATTTCCTCCCGTCGCGCGCGGGCCTGCTGTTCATTGATCAATCCGGCATTCAAGTCGGCGTCAATGGCCATCTGCTTACCGGGCATGGCGTCCAGGGTAAACCGGGCCGAGACTTCAGCCACCCGTCCGGCGCCCTTGGTGATGACGATAAAATTGATGACCACCAAAATCAAAAAAACCACAATCCCAACCACATAGTTGCCGCCAACCACGAATTCCCCAAAAGACTGGATCACCTTTCCTGCGGCGAACTCACCCGTGTCTCCATACAGAAGAATCAATCGGGTGGAGGCCACGTTCAAAGACAGGCGAAACAGGGTGGTGATCAATAAGACAGTCGGAAAAATCGAGAATTCGAGCGATTTCTGAACATACAGGGTGATGATCAAAATCATCAAAGCCACTGTGATGTTCAAGGCCAGGAAAAGATCCAGGAGCATCGGCGGCATGGGAATGATCATAACCAGCAGGATCACCACCAGCCCTAAAGAAACGAGAATGTCGCTTCTGAACAGTATATGGCCCCAGCGTCGCAGCATCATCTCTTGCATCATGATTGATCCTTTTTATTGAATCCATAGACATAGGCCAGGATTTCGGCGACCGCCTTGAACATCTCCTCCGGGATAGTCTCGCCCAGATCAACCTGATACAGGGAGCGGGCAACCATTGGATTTTCCACCAGCGGCACATCGTGTTCCAGGCCGATCTTCCTGATTTGCCGGGCGAGGTGATCAGCCCCTTTGGCAACCACTCTCGGCGCCTCCATTTCGCCTCGCGTGTATTGAATGGCTACGGCATAATGGGTGGGGTTGGTAATGATGACATCGGATTCGGGAACTTCGGCCATCATCCGTTTTTTGGCCATCTGTCTCTGAATGGACCGCACCTTTTGTTTGACCTGCGGATCCCCTTCGGTCTCCTTGTTTTCCTCTTTGACTTCCTGTTTGGTCATTTTCATTTTCTCTTCCATCTCCCTCCTGGAAAAGAGATAATCCACCACAGCGATGACTGCGAGCAGCACACAGACCTTCACGAGGATGGAGAACATGAAGTCGGCCAGGAAGACGACCAGCGAGGCCACTTCCGCGCCGCCCAGATTCAGGAACTCGTCAAATCTGCTGAAGAGGGTCCAATAAGCCAGTACACCGACGAGGATGACCTTGCCGATGGATTTCCCGGCTTCAAAAAACGAACGTTTGGAGACGAATTTGGCTGATCCCTTGATGGGGTCCAGTTTACTCATATCCGGCTGCAGAGGTTTGGTGGTAAACAACCAGCCGATTTGCAGAAAACTGGACGCAAAACCCAGCACAAGTCCGGTCAGGAGCAAAGGCCAGATCAAGTCGGCCATTTTCAGCAAAATAAAAAGAAACATTTTCTGGACGGAAAGGGAGGAGATCGTCAGCTCCGAGCTCATGCGCCAGAAAAAGCCCAGGAACACGCACAGATCTTCCCAGAAAACCGGGGCGTAAAAAGACCACAGGATCAGGGCTCCGGTCAGCAGCAGGGCCGTGTTGACTTCCTTGCTCTGGGCCACCTGCCCTTTTTCCCGGTACTCTCGCCGCCTTTTTTCAGTCGGCTCTTCGGTTCGTTCAGCATTTTGCTCTTCAGCCATAGCAGCGCCCTCACATCATATGAAGAATCCTGAGGAGACGATCCTCCAGCCCGGTAAATTCCTGCCCCAGGAGAATAAGCACCATCTCCATGCTCAACCCGATCAGGATCAAGGCCAGAGAAATATTAATGGGAAACGAAAGCAGAAAGACCTGCAATTGGGAAAAAACCCTGGACATGATCCCCAGGATAAACATGGAAAGCATGAGCACCAGCATGATCGGTGCGATCAGCTGCAGCCCCAGGACGAACATCTCTCCGGTCATCTGCATGATAAAGGGAATGGCTCGTCCTGATAAATCGAGATTGCCCGGAGGCAAAATGCGGTAGGAATGGACCATGACCTGAAAAATAATATGGTGGATATTCAGCGCCAAAAAAATGAGAATGGCAAAGATGTTCTGAAATTGGGACAGAAGCGGAACCTGTTGTTGATGTTGCGGGTCCAGAATATTGGCCGCTGCAAAGCCCATTTGATACCCCACAATTGTTCCTCCGAACTGCACCGCAAAAAAAATGAGCTGGGTGATGAATCCCAGGATCAACCCAAGCAGTGTCTCCTGGACAATGATCAGACTCAGGCCCAGGGGGTTGATTGCGTATTCCGGCAGGGAGAGGTCCAGAACCGGGAACAGGAGCAGGGAAACCGTTATCGCGACGCCGATCCGCAGTTTGACGGCCGCTTGAGAACTGGTGAAAATGGGCAGTGAGCCGATGATTGCGCCCGTCCGCGCCAGGATGACCAGAAACACGGTCCAGCTCTCCATGGAAAAGAGAATCAGATTCACGATACATGAACTCCCTGCCTTGTCGACCGGCCTTGATCAGACGATGAGCGTGCCGAAGACTTCATGGGCCAGCTTGAGCATTGTGTGCAGGATCCAGGGTGCGGCAATGACCAGGGCCACCAGCACGGCAACCACTTTTGGGGCAAAGGCCATGGTCTGTTCATTGATCTGGGTGGCGGCCTGGAAAACGCTCACCAGCAGACCGACCACCAATCCGGAAATCATCATGGGGGCGGCCGCCAGGAGCGTCGTGCCTACAGCCATACGAGCCAACTCAATCACCATTGCTTCATCCATGACATCCTCCTCGATTCAAAATCGAATATCTCAACCTTCAAACACACATCCGAAAAGAGCAAGACTCTGGCTTTTTCTCGTATGAAAATAGACTTTGCTTTCTCCGTCACCCCGGCGTAGGCCGGGGTCCAGCTCTTACCTTATCAATCTGGATTCCGGCCTCCGCCGGAAAGACGGACAGGAGACTGGATTCCGCTCCCGGATCGGGGTCCGGGATGCCGTTCTTTTGCCGGAATGACGAAGGGGGTGCCTCAAGGTTTCATTACTCGATCAAACCAAGCGTCTGCGGCCAGAGGCAGCGCTGATTAATAAAATCCCTGCATCAACGAACCTACGATCAGATTCCAGCCGTCCACCAGCACAAACAAGAGAATTTTAAAGGGCAGCGAAATGATGATCGGCGGCAGCATGAGCATGCCCATGGTCATCAGGACGGAAGCGGTGATCATATCGATGACCAGAAACGGCACAAAAATCATGAAGCCGATTTGAAAGGCCCGCTTCAATTCTGACAGCATAAAAGCCGGAACAAGGGTCAGAGTGGCGATATCTTCGGTGCTTTCAGGGAGTTCTTCCCCCCGCATGCTGGTCATGAGGGCCAGATCTTTTTCCCTGACCTGGGAAAGCATGAATTTTCGCACAGGGACCACTGCCAGCCGCAGGGCCTCTGTATCCTCCAGTTCCTCCTGCAGATACGGCTGGAGAGCCGTCTCATTGATCTGGGTCAGCACCGGGGTCATGATAAAAAAGGTCAAAAACATGGCCAGCCCGATGATGATCTGGTTCGGGGGCATCTGCTGGGTGCCCATGGCCTGGCGGAGAAGGGACAGGACCACCACGATCCGAATGAATGACGTGGTCATCAGCAGAATCGCCGGGGCCATACTCAAGACCGTAAACAGCAGCAGGATCTGCAGCACGGTGGACACCTGGCCAGGCTCCGACGGATCTCCGATATCCAGGCTCAGGCTCGGCCCTTCCTGAGCCCAGGCCGGATCAAAGCTCTGCCAGAGGATCAACCCCAGTAGGGCCAGTAGCAGAACGCAGCACTTCCTGTTCATCTTCCCGCCTCAAACCGTTCCTGGAGTTCGTCTTCAAATCGGTCTCCACCCTGTGACGCGCCGAAATGAAGGAGCAAATCCACCCGGTCATTGCCCAGCCCCAACAACAGATCCTCACCTCGCACCCGGACCAGGCACAAGGCCTTTCTTCCGCCCACAGGCCTGGTTTCCAGAATTTGAATCCGATTCGGCCGACTGCTTTTGAAAAAGGCGAATCCCCCCCTTCGATTCAGAACATACATAAAGAGCATGATGCCGATCACCAGAAGCATCCCCACCAGCAGCTTCAATCCGGAAAGCCATAAATCCGGAGGCGAGAATGAAGCCGCCCAGAGTCTTGAAGGCAGCAGGATCAGTGCACATATCAGGATGCGGACCATGTATTTCACCGTAACTTTTCCAGACGTTCCGAAGGACTGACCACTTCGATCAGCCGCAGACCGAACTTGTCGTTGACCACCACGGCCTCCCCCTTGGCGATGAGCCTGGAATTCACATAGAGATCAAGAGGTTCATCCGCCAGTTTATCCAGCTCAATGACGCCTCCTTCTTTCATCTGTAAAAAATCCTTGATCAACATTTTGGTACGCCCGACCTCCACCGAAACCTGCAGCGGGACATCAAGCAGAAAGTCAATGCCTTGCCTTTGCGGCTGCTGCTGATTTTTTGAAGCGGATCGACTCGCCGTTTCATTTTTTTTCTGCTTTTCTTCTGTATTTTCAGCTGTTTCTTCCTGAGCATGCTTTGGGGTGTCCACCATCTCTGCTCACTCCTTAGGCTATGGTTTTTGAAATTCGTACCGCTTTGTTCCCGTTGCGCAAGCCCGGCTGCGCTTTGAATTTGGGCTGCTGATCCGCCAAAACGGAAATCGGGCAGGTTTCATCGTAATCAATGGTGATGATATCCCCCTCCCCGAGACTGAGAATTTCCTGAATGGTCATGCTCAACTCGCCCCAGGCGGCAGATACGGAAATTTCCATATTGTTCAAGGCATTTTCCAGGTAATTCACCCAAGTATCCTGCTGTTCCCGTTCCGACAGTTGCACCCACTCGTCTCTGAGCTTGTCCTTCAAAGGCTCAAGAGAAAAATAGGGAATCATCAGCTGGAGCTCTCCCTGCAGTTCGCCGGCCTGCAGGGTAAAGACCGCCTGGATCATCTCTGTATCCGGCGTCAAAATGTTCAGCATTTTCCAATCGGTCTCCACCCTGACAATCCTGGATTCAAGCTCATGCAGAGCAGTGAAGGACCGGTTCAAGACCCGACAGCCTTCGGACATGATGGAGCGGACGATATTGGCTTCAATAGAAGACACCTCCCGCTTGGGGATAACCAGACCGCTTTCGGCCGAGACGCCGAGCATCATTTCCACGAGACCAAAGCAGAGATTTTTATCAAAAACCAGCAGCCCTTCTCCTTTCAGAGGTTCAAGTGAGACAATCCCCAAGAGCCCGACATTTGATAAATCCGACAGGAATTTTTCAAAAAACCGGGAGGAAATATCTTTTTTGTGGATGGAGACGCTTTGCTGAAGGCTGTTGGAGATTCCGATGGAGTAATACCGGGCGAAGGCGTTGAAAACAATGTCCAGATTGGCGATGCGCCATTTGCTGTAGTTTTGCCCCCGGGTCAGATCAATGGGAGAAATCTTTTTCGACCCGGAGCGTGATGCAGCTTGATGATCCTCGTCGCCGGCCTCCAGACGGGTTTCAATTGTACCGTCGTCAAAGGCACTCAAGAGTTCATCAATTTCTTCCTGACTCAGAATACGTTCCACAACCGGCTCCTGTTATTGCACCACGAAATCGGTAAAATACAGATTCGTGACCGTTCCCTGACCAACCAGGCCTTTGATTCGGGCCAATAGATCCGCTTTGAGCTGCATCTTGCCCTGCAAGTCTTGAATGTCTTCAAAACGCCTGTTTCCGGCAAGCAGCAGAACAGCGTCCGCTACCTGAGGCATACGCTTCTTCAAAGCTTCAACACTCTTTTCGTCTTCGACTTCCAGGGTGATGCCGATCTTGAGAAACCTGGTGGAATCCTTGTGGGTGATATTCACCACAAAATCCTCCATCTCCACCAGTGGTCCAAGCGTCTGCACCTCTTGGGTGTTTTGGGTATTATTGTCTGAGGCCTCCGGACTCCGGGCAGGATCCCCGTTAAAGACGCCCAGGAAATAGGCTCCGGCCCCTCCCCCCATGATCAGAAGCAACAGTATCGGGATACCGAAAAGGAAAATCCTGTTCTTTGATTTTTTGGGTTTTTCCTGAGTCTCTTTTTCTTTTGCCATGCAAGGATCTCCCTTGATTCTGGTGAATAGATTTTTTGGACACGCTCCGCATCGAACCCTGCACCTGGCTTCCTGCCGGTTGTTCCGGGCTGGAGAGTATCGATTTAAAAGGGCAACTGTTGGCTGGAATCGATGAGGTACGGCAGCGCTTCCCGATATTCGCCGCTGTTTTCCAGCACAAATTCAACTCTCCGGTTCAAGGCCCTGTTTTCGGCAGATTCATTGGGAACCAGGGGGCGTTCCGAACCATAGCCCACAGCCGACAAGCGATCCAGGGCCAGCACTTGATTCCGGGCGAAAAATTTCAAAACCGCCATGGCCCTTTGCACGGACAAATCCCAATTGGTCTCTTCGGGGTTGCCTGTGGGGATATTGTCTGCATGCCCTTCGATCCGCATATCAAAAGGCAGCGGGCGGACCAGCTCCCCGACTTTTTTCAGGATCGGACCCGACCCTTGTTTCAAAGCGCTGGAACCCGGGGGGAAGAGGACCTTCTCTTGAACCCGCAGTACAATGGCCCCGCGATCTTCGAGCAGTTCAATGTCCCGGTTCAATTCCAGGTGTTCGATTTTGGTGATGATCTGCTTATAGACGCGCTGCAGCATATCATAGGGAATCACCCGGCGGCTGGGCAGAACGACCTCGGATTGCGGCTCCACAACCTGCTCGCGCTGCATCAGTCCAAAAGCCCCTTTTAACGATCCCGCGGCCTGCTGAAATTTGATCTTGTCCATTTCCGCCATGGACAGCATGAGCACAAAAAAGGTCAAGAGCAGGGTGACCATATCGCTGTAGGTGACCATCCAGAGCGGGGCGCCCGGGCCCGCTTTTTTCTGCTTTTTTTTCCTGTGTGCCGCCATCCGGCCTTACCTTTTGAATAAGAGTGTATGTTCGTTATTTTTTAAAGACGCTCTGCCGGTCCTTGGGCTGCAGATAGGCATGCAGTTTCTGTTCCATAATCCGGGGGTTTTCACCGGCCAGAATGGAATTCATGCCTTCCACGATGAGTTCTTTCTTCAACAGTTCCGATTGTGATCTGGTTTTGAGCTTTCCGGACATGGGAATAAACAGGACATTGGCCGTAACCGCGCCGTAGAATGTGGTCAGTAGGGCAACGGCCATGGCCGGACCGATGCTCGAGGGATCGTTCATGTTCTGCAGCATCTGCACCAAGCCGATCAAGGTCCCGACCATTCCGATGGCCGGGGCATAGGCCCCTAATGCCGCAAAAATATCCGCACCGCTTTCATGCCGCTCCCGGATATAGTCGATCTCACGGATGAGCATCTGCTCCAGAGCCTCGGGCTCATGACCGTCGGCCGCCATCTGCAGCCCCTTGACCAGAAAAGGATCATTAACTTCTTTGGCCATGGATTGCAGGGACAGCAGGCCCTCTTTCCTGGCTTTCCCTGCAAATTCGGTCAATTGCCCGATGAGCTTCGTGGGCGGCTGATCCTGAAAGAAAAATGTCTTCTGGGCCACGGACAGGGCCCGGAACACCTCTTTAAACGGATAATGCACAAACAAGGCTCCCAAAGTGCCTCCGGCAACGATCATAATGGACTGCGGTTCAAAAAAAACCGCTAGCCCGCTGCCGTTCATGATCGCCAGAATCATCAGTCCAAAGGCGCAGACAATCCCCAGAAGGGTTGATAAATCCATTCCCAGCTACCTCCTCTTTGTCCTGCTTATGCAAACAGCATACCAAACCAAAACTGCTCTCCCGGCGGACGCCTGGAGAGCAGTTCTGGTTTTCATTGTTCTGCTTCGAAAGGCCCTGTTCGCCGAATCGAAAGCCGGCGAAGCCTTTGCTGATCAACCGGCTGTGTCCCCATAAAAAAAAACCGGTCGCTGGCGACCGGTTTTTTAAAGTCATTTTTTTGACTTCGGGCGGTTTGCAAAAGACTCGGCGGCTGTTTTTTTGACAGTGCCGAAGCCGCTGCTTAGCGTTTCATATTGATCACTTCATTGAGCATTTCATCGGTGGTGGTGATGGTTTTGGAATTGGCCTGAAAGGAGCGCTGCACCAGAATCATGTTGGAGAACTCCCCCGCTATATCCACGGTGGAGCCTTCCAGGGCATTGGAATAGATCGTCCCCACCCC
>JAABTT010000046.1 GCA_011389765.1 Desulfohalobiaceae bacterium S24
TATGATATATACAATTGGTTGCTTCACCTGTTCTTCCTCTAAAGCTTGATAAACTGCTCAAGGATACGCCAGAGAAGATACCCACCACAGAGGGCACAGAGAGCACAGAGAGGAAGGAGCTCTTCATAACTGGCTTGGTTGATGGTCAAATTCAGCAGTATTCCGATCCTTTGGCTCTATGGCCAGTCGTAGCCCCATGGCCTGTAGGAGGGCGTAAAGACTTTTGATTTCGGGATTGCCCTGTTGAGACAACATTCGATAGAGATTTTCCTTGCTCAGGTGTGATCTTTCGGCCAGTACACCCATGCCTCCATGAGCTTCAGCCACATTGCGCAGGGCCAAAAGGAATACACTGCGGTCACCTTCCTCAATGGCAGCATTTAAATACGCGGCTGCCTCAAGGGGATCTTTCAGAGAGTTAATTAAGTCTTGTTGATACGAGGTGGTCTTATGAGCCATGCTCCAATCCCCTCTAGTGGTCACGTCAGAAATCCAAATGCGATAATCTTGGATTCTATGATTTTGCTTGTTGACAATGATAGCCAGCATGCCTATAGTTCACTTGGAGGCTTTGATGGCTTTGCTGTCATTGCCTTTTTTTTATATTTCCTCTCTTGGCCGAAGGTCATCAATCACCGCAAAGCTCCAAACCACAAAATCCTCCTGATTATTGATAGGACGCAAAGCCTTGTAGCGCAGTTGGCAGACTTGGTCAGCCAAAGATTGCAATTCCTTTCTTGCCGGTTCCTGCATGTGGCTCACTCGAACGCCCCAGGATGTAATATAAGCAACCAAATCGGCAAGTTGAATAGCAGTTGTCAGATCGCTATGCACAAAAAAAGGTTCTGGAACAATCCGGGATGATCGCATTCGCCCTTTGGCTGTCTTCAAAAAATACTCTTCCATTTGGTCGACTAAGAGATGGCAGCGCGATTTTTCCAACTCATCAAAAACAACTACTCCCATAGGTTCTGAAGTTTTATCCTCAAGATAATAAAAGAATCTTTCAAACAAGTATGCGTAATCCTTACGTAAAAAATCTTTATATGTCGTTTTCTCGGCGTCTGAATTGACTATGCTTGCGAATGCCCGAACCCTGTGCTGAGAACAGATTTCCAGGATCTGAGACACAAAATCTATTTTGGCTTGTCCAAGAGCGGTCAATTCCTTTTTGGTTACATTCTGACGCATAGCAGGATCTTGGGCTTTTCCTTTTTGCAAACAGGAAGTGACAAGGGAGATTCGTTCTGGAGGGTCGATGGGATCGAGCTGATTGGCATGACGAAATGTTTTTTTCTTTAAAAGCTTTTTCCCTTTGAGTTCCAGATGGCCTTCAGTTATTCGCATTCCAAATATATCGATTTCAAGGCTATGAATTCGTTGAATAAGATTCCACAGTTCACTATCTTGGACCGATATACCTGCCAGTACTTCGTAAGGCGCTTCTCGTCGGTCCTGTCCGCTTTCATCTATGAATAAAAAGTAGCCCATGCGTGCTCCGTTTATCCTACCTTCTTTTCAACCTTCTTCCCGAGGAAAGGCTATTAGCCTGAAGTCTGAAGGAAAGTTGATGCAATATTTTCTCGTAATTCATAATATCAACCCTTCAGCCTTCAGTCTATGCCCCTTCAGCCTTTCTTCCCCCCCGCGGAAAGGCTATTCGTCTGAAGGCTGAAGCCTGAAGGAAGATTCAATATCTTCTCTTTGTTTTTTATATCAACCCTTCAGCCTTCAGTCTATGCCCCTTCAGCCTTTCTCCCCCCCGCGGAAAGGCTATTCGTCTGAAGGTTGAAGCCTGAAGGAAGATTCAATATCTTCTCTTTGATTTTTATATCAACCCTTCAGTCTTCAGTCTAAACCCCTTCAGCCTTTCTTCCCTGTCACCGCCTTGACTTCCGCCAGAAGCGTTCCAAACTTTCCGTAGTTGACCTTGACCCCGTCGTCCAGGTCCAGGCTGATGCGCTGGTCTGCATAGTGACGCAGGACTTCGTCATATTGTCCTGGGTAGAAGACAACCAGGGGAGTATCCGGGATCAGGGGATGCAGGCTGTTCAAGAGGGTGTGGCTGCGCAACAGTGGCCAGGCGCTGCCGATCCCGGAGAGCAGGATCAGGTCCTTGGAGTCCGCCTCGACGGTCCGGACAAAATAAGCGGCGATCTTCTGCTCATGCAGGGGGCCTTTCAAGGCCTTGAACAGGGCCGCGTCTCCCTTGTCCTTCTGCATCTGGAAAGCCTTGTCCAGAAGTTTGCGCTCCTTGAGGTAGTCGATGATCAGTTGAAACAGATTGACATGGGCAACGCGGAGGTCAGGCCGGCGCTTGCCGAGCTGGTCCTTGATAGTTTCTATGAAGCGGCGCACCTGGAGTTCTTGTTCCGGCGCGTAGTCAAAGATGTAGAATCCTATCTCATTGCCCAGCCCGGCATTGGAGAGCAGCTCCTTGGACAGGAGCCGGTCAATGACCTGGTTGAGCCTGTTGGCGAATGGGGAGCTCATAGAAAAATCTCCAGGCAGTGCAGGATGGAGTCTTCGTTATTTTTGATCAGATAGGTTCGAATTTCGGGCAAGAGGGAGAATGGCAGGAGGTTCTTAGTCCGGGTGGAGTCGATGATCTTGGCCTCGGCCAGCATCCTGAAAATGACCTGGCGGATCTTTGTCCGGGTCGATGCCGACCAGGCGGCAAGGGAGGGCTGGGCCAGCTCGCATTGTTCAAAAAACTGATCCCAGTCCCGGGTGGAGACGGATGTTTTATAGATGGTGATCTGGGTGTGGATGACCTGCCGGATGAAATCACCCAGAAGCCGGCTGTGTTTGATGGCGGCGCAGAGCAGGACCTGGGTGGTCTGTTCATGGGTGGCGTCCCTGACCATGAGCCAGAAGTCTTGATCAAAAGGCAGCAGCCGGTCCCGGATCAGCCGGGTCTGCCGCCTGGCCGTGACCAGGCTCCGTTTCTGGAGGATGTTGTCCTGAAGAATTTCCTCGATCAAGGCCTTGTCACGGTATCCTTGAATCAGGAGATCGGCGACCTTGCGGCTTTCTTTGACCAGGAGGGAGCCGGCGACGATGTCTCCTTTGTACTGAGGCTTCGGCAATGAAAGCTCCGATGATGCAGGTTGGGATTCATTTTTCAGCATAGGCAAATTACTGCCCATATTGACAGAGGATACAGGATGACGTCAAGCAGGAAACGGTTTGATTCTGAAGTATTGGAGGGGGGGCGGATATCATTCTCATGCAGGGGGAGAGGGGCGGGATGTCAAAATCTCTGGACCGCAGCTTGCGCATCAATCGTCTGTAACTCCGTACCCTATACGCACCAACCAAAAAAGCCCCGCAACTTCTTAAGAAATCACAGGGCATTATTTGCTTTTGGTGCCGAGGGGGGGACTCGAACCCCCACGAGCTGTTGCCCACTACCCCCTCAAGATAGCGTGTCTACCGGTTCCACCACCTCGGCACAAATTCAGGACGCAAAAGAGAGTATCCGGAAGGCCCGGTAATGTCCAGCGCCTTTTGCCAGGCATTAAAAAAACATTTTTCTTATTCACTGTTTGTAGAAGAAGCAGGCGCGGACTGCTGGGCCGGTTCCTGGACCACCACGGATTCGGGCGCGGATCGCGTTTTTTGGCCTTCCAGATAGGTAAAGGTCAAAGAGGTCACAAAAAAGAGAACCGCCATGGTGATGGTCAGTTTGGAGAGAATCCCCCCGGCCCCGCTGCTTCCGAAAAAACTGGACCCGCTGGAGCCTCCGAAAATAACTCCCATGCCTTCGTGGCCTGATTGGAGAAGCACCAGGCAGACCAGAGAAACACAGGCGATGACATGGACGGTAAGTAAGAGCGCATTCACGAGACGACAACCTCCAGGTTCAAACTAGAGCCGTTACGACAATCTTTTTGGATTCAGAATTCAGCCCAGAACGATTTGGCTGAAGCTTTCAGCCGACAAACTTGCACCTCCTACCAGAACACCATCCACATTGTCAAGGCTTATGATATCGGCAATATTCTTCGGTTTGACGCTTCCGCCGTACAGGATGCGCATGGCTTCGCCGTGGCCGGGCTTTATGTCCAGTAGTTGGGATCGGATAAAGGCGTGGGCTTCGGTGATATCCTGGTTCCGGGCCACCTCTCCGGTACCGATGGCCCAGACCGGTTCATAGGCTACGGCCAGCCGGGAAGCCAGGTCTTTTTGGCTGCATTCGAGCAGGGCGGTCCGCAGCTGCTCCCGGAGAACCGTTTCCAGGTGTCCGTTTTTCCGCTGTTCCAGGGTCTCTCCAATGCAGAGTATGATGTTCAAACCTTTGTTCAGGCCGAATACGGTCTTGGCCGCCACAAGATCGTCTCCTTCCTTAAAGACGTGTCTGCGCTCCGAATGTCCGGCCAATGACCAGGAGCAGCCGAGATCAATGAGCATGTCCGGGGCGATTTCTCCGGTGTAGGCCCCTTCCTCTGCCGGATAAAAATTCTGGGCGCCGACCCCGAACCCGGTCCTGGAGCCGAGGGCTTCCCTCACGGCCGAGATGGCGGTAAAGGGAGGAAAAATCAAGACTTCCCGGTCCGCAGGGAGTTTGTCAGCGGTCAAAGCCGCCAATGCAGTGGCGGTTTCCCGGGCATCAAGTCTGGTTTTGAACATCTTCCAGTTTGCGGCTATGCATTTTTTCATGGTTATATCCTTTTCGAAATTCGAAATTGGAAATTGGAAATTGGACAAAAGAGGGTCGATTCCCTAATCCAAAATCCGCATTCCAAAATTAATACAGCCCCAGAGCCTTGAGACCGGGCAGTTCCTTGCCTTCCATGAATTCCAGGAACGATCCGCCTCCGGTGGAGATGAAACTGATTGAATCCTGCACCCCGCTTGCGTGGACAAGGGAATCCGTATCACCGCCCCCGATGATCGTCAGTCCCTCGACTCCGGCGATGGTCTGGGTCAATCCAAAAGATCCCTGGGAAAAGGCCGGATTTTCGAAGGCCCCCATGGGTCCGTTCCAGACTACGGTTTTTGCGTCTTTCAAGATTTCAGAAAACAGGGTGTGTGAAGCCGGGCCGATGTCCAGCATCATCTCCCCCTCAGGAATGTCCTGGAAAGGATACAGGCCTGAAGGTTGCCTGGCATCAGGGGCGTGTCCCGTCACAAAATCAACCGGAAGATAGAAACTGACTTTGCTCTCTCGAGCCCTGCTGATGATCTGCAGCGCATCCTGCAAGAGGTCGTCCTCAACCCGGGATGTTCCGGTTGCATATCCCTGGGCTTTGAGAAAAGTGTTGGCCATGGCTCCTCCAACAATGATCCGATCCACTTTGCTGAGCAGATTGGAGAGAATCCCCAGCTTGGTGGAGACCTTGGCGCCTCCTGATATCAGAACAAACGGATGTTCCGGATTCAACAGGGCCTGTCCCAGGTATTCAGTCTCCTTTTTCAAAAGAAAACCGGCGCAGGAGACCGGGGCCTGGGCCACCACGCCGACAACGGAGGCATGGCTGCGGTGAACCACTCCAAAGGCGTCGCTGACAAAGACATCCACCGGTTTGGCAAGCTGCCTGCTGAATTCAGGATCATTTTCGGTCTCTCCGGAATGAAAGCGGAGATTTTCCAAGAGCAGAACATCACCCGGTTTGAGATCCGCGATCATGGATTCGACTTCGGGCCCGACACAGTCAGGGGCCATGCGGACATCCTGTCCTAAAAGTTCACTCAATCGCCCGGCAACCGGCTTAAGGGACAGTTCGTCCTGAAAACGGCCTTTGGGTTTGCCCATATGGGAACAGAGAATGTTGATACCGCCCTTGTCCCGAATATATTCAATCGTGGGAAGGGCCGCCTTTATTCTGCTGTCGTCCTGTATTTTGCCTTCCCGGATGGGCACATTCAGGTCCAGGCGCACCAGCACCCGTTTTTCATTGAGTTCAACCGCGTCAAGAAAAGTCATAACGCCTCCAGAAGGGTCAAGATATTCAAAAATGAAGGGAAAGATCCTTTACAAACAGATGAAAATTCTATAGGTTCCATACACACGCCCAGTGCAATCATCTTTCTTTTAAGCATTTGAAAGTTTTGTTTTTTATGCATTTCGCTCTGCTCATTCGCCCACAGTTCTGATTTCGTTTTATGGCTTCCAGCACTAGCAAACAGATACAAATCGCCCGTCAGCGCCAGCTTTTAGAAGTGGTTGATGCAGAAAACAGGGTTGTCGGGCTTATGCCGCGGGGCCTGATCCATGACCAGCAATTGATGCATCGCAGTGTCTGCGTCTGCCTGTACAATTCGAACAGGCAATTATTTATCCGGAAGCGTGGTTTTGCCAAAAAAATGTTTCCCGGCTGTTGGGATCTCTCTGCCAACGGCCACGTCCGGGCTGCAGAAACGCCGAAAGAAACCGCGATTCGGAAGCTCAAAGAAGGACTCGGGATAACTGTTTCCAGTGTTCGCCTGAGTAAGATCCTGCCGGCCGGTCCACAGACCGGCTATGAATTTGTCTCGCTTTTTTACGCGGGCATCACTGCTCAAGTCCCTCAACTCGACCACCGGGAGATCGTTCAAGGTCTGTTTGTGGAACAGCATGAACTGGCCTATATGGTCCGGTCCTTTGCTGAGCACCTGAGCACGGGCCTGCTCTATTTCTGGAAGCAAGGGCTTTTGTTTCAGACAAATTGTTCAAACGGATGAGATGTGGATGAATATCCGACGCGCGTGGCTTTGTTGAAAGTTCTTGGAAAAAAATCACGGGGCGATGCAAGCCGCCAGGGCGTTATGGCTCGCTCCGTTGCTGGCCAGAATGGAATCAGCCCCTAAAAAATAGGCCTCCTCCGGATTGAACTGGCTCACCGTCCCCCCGGCTTCTTCCACAAGCAGCCAACCGGCAGCCGTATCCCAGGGTTTCAATCCAAGTTCATAAAAGCCTTCAAAGCGGCCGCAGGCCGTATAGGCCAGATCAATCGCCGCCGATCCCAAGCGGCGCAGACCGCGGGTTCGCGAAAGGGCTGCGCTAAAAGCCGGCATGATTTCATCAATTCGCTCCCGAACCGAATAGGGAAAGCCGGTGGCGACGAGGGCCTGCTCCAGATCAGTCTGCCGGGAGACACGGATGGGCTGATCATTGAGAAAAGCTCCCTTGCCTCGTGTAGCATGAAACAATTCACCTATGATCGGCAGATACACACACCCCGTTTCAATGCGGTTCTGCTGCCAGAGGGCTACGGAGACCGCGACAAAGGGGATATTATGGGCAAAATTCGTGGTCCCGTCCAAGGGATCAATGACCCAGGTCACAGGACCAGGGGAGAGATTCTGAGCAGACTCTTCCGCCAGGAACTCCGCTTCCGGTAGTAGGGTCTGCAACTCTTCCTTGAGCAGAGCTTCAACCTGGAGATCGGTCTGGGTCACCAGATCGATTCTGCCTTTGTGCCGTATGTCCTTAGGCTGTGACCACTGCTCCCTGATGATCTCTCCGGCCTTGAGCACCGCCTTTTGGGTCTGTGCGGCAATATCTACTAGTTGCGCACGTGATAGTGGCTGTATGTTTTTTTGATCAGCTGCCATCCTGTTCCTTAGTCCGTTTTTGAAAAAACTCTGGAGATAGAATTGATTATAAACAGGTCTACCTGTTCACAATCAATTGATGAAGGCGCTTTCCAGCTCTTTTTCATTTTCCATGGCGAAACCGGTTCCCCTGAGCACGGTGGTCAATGGATCGTTGTCAACTATCACGTTGATTTCCGACTTTTGAATGATCAATGTGTCCAATCCCTTGAGCAGGGCTCCCCCTCCGGCCAGAAGCATTCCGTTGTTGGCGATGTCGGTCACCAGTTCCGGAGGCGTTTTTTCCAGGGCCATGCGCACTGCCAAAACAATCTGATTCACCGGCTCCTTGATGCTCTCACGGATATCAGCATCGGTGATCTCAATGCTCTTGGGGATGCCGTTTACCATGTCTTTCCCGGATATGCGCATGGTCCGTGGTTCGTCAAGAGGTATGGCCGAGCCGATTTGCATTTTGATTTTTTCAGCCAGATTCTCTCCGATGAGAATGCTGAATTTATCCCGGATATAGCGTTGCACCGCCTCATTCATTTCATCGCCGGCCACTCTGACGGATTCGGAGTAGGCCACTGAGTTGAGCGAAATAACCGCCACTTCCGTTGTCCCGCCGCCAATATCCACCACCATGTTCCCCAAAGGCTGGGAAATGGGCAGCTGCGCACCAATGGCCGCGGCCATGGGTTCTTCAATCAAACGCACCTCCCTGGCCCCGGCCTGCTGTCCGGATTCAACGACCGCCCGTTTTTCAACCATTGTGATGCCGGTGGGGACGCAGATAACGATCTTGGGTTTGACAAGCTGCAAGCCTTTGATCACTTTGCGGATGAAATAGGCAATCATGGTTTTGGTCACTTCAAAGTCGGCGATGACCCCGTCTTTGAGCGGACGTATCGCCGTGATTTTCTCGGGAGTTCGGCCGAGAAATTCTTTGGCCTCCTTGCCCACGGCCAGGATTTTACCGGTCCGATTGTCCATTGCGACCACCGAAGGCTCATTGAGAACAATGCCTTCCCTGGGGGCGTACAGCAGGGAATTGGCGGTACCAAGATCCATGGCCAGGTTTTTCCCCAAAAAACCAAAAAGTTTGGTCAAAAACATCAGTCTTCTCCGTGTGTTTTTTGTTGGTGTGAGAGCGCCCGGTTGAGTTGGCGGACCTTGTTCTTCAGATAGAGATTGTCCAGTAAAAGGCTGAGTTGATCAGTTAGCAGCAGCAGAAATTCGTTCAGTTCATCGGGGATAGGCAATTGATTCTGGTCAGCCAGGACCAGCACGGCTCTGGTTTTCTGATTCGCGATAATGGGAAGACACATCACACTCTGGAATTGGGGAATATCCTGGTGTCTTTTAAAAAGCGGCGTCTTCAGGGAACGGCTCTGTTTCCCGTCATTGCTCATGATTTTGCTGTGGTTTCTGAAAACCCAGCCAATGAGTCCCTCCCTGGTATCAAATTTTTGAGTATGCAGATTCTGTTTGAAAAAAACAGGTTGATTCCAGCCTTCCAGATAAAAGCCCTGACCGTCTTCGTCCCTGGAAGCGAAGAAACAATACTGAAACTGGGTGAATTTTGAAACAAGGTTTAGAAAATTATCAAGAAAATCCGACCACTTGGAAGATTTTTCCTTGAGCTGTTTAATGGCCTGCAGGCAGATATAGTAGTTGAATTTTTTTTCATTAAATTGATATTTTTGAAGATTGTTGCGGAGAATTTCAATGAATTGCGTGAACTGGTGCAGGATCTTCTGATCCTTGGTGCTGAAGGAAAAGGAGCGCTTGCTGTCCAGGCAGAGCACGCCCGCTCCCTTATTCAGGGGACAGCCCATGAAGGATTTGATCTTGGCCTCGGCATCAGGATAATAATAGCCCAGCCCATCTCCCTGGCGGTCAAAATCATTGACCAGCAGATGTTTGTTGTTGCGAATGATCCAGCCCACCAATCCCTGTCCCGGTTCCAGGATGCAGTCCTTTTTGATATTGTCCCCGAGACTGAAGCAATCCGAGATCTGAAAATGGTTCTCATCCCGGGTGGGGAGAAAGACAACCACAGAATAGGCATCAAATACGCTGCAGACGATATTCAGGATGGGCGTTAAATAGGATTTATCAAGCATAGTGCAGTGGATACTGTTTGGATGCCGGTGTTTGCAGTTTTTTCTGCAATCCATTAAAAATCATCTGAAACCAGAGGTCAAGTCTGAATCGGGGAAAAGCCCTGTTTTTGTTTAGCCCTCTTCGATTTCCCGGCGCACCATTTCCCGGGTGTAGGCTGAGGTGATTTCATTTTCCGGCAAGGTCCCGATCAGTTTGCCATCAGCAACCACAGGAAGCTGATTGATCCCTTTGGAGGTCATTTTTTCCAGGGCGGTTTGGAGCGAATCCTCCGGAGTCACGGTGATCGGATTTTTGGTGGCCATATCCTTGGCAATGACCAGAAGCATCAAGCCGTCTTCATTGAGAACGGAACGGATGTCCCGAAAGGAGATGATGCCGGTTAATTTCTGGTTTTTATTGACCACATGGAGATAGGAGGCGTTTTTATTTTTAAAGGTTTCAATAATGTCCTTGAGGGGGAGGCCTTCGGGAATGGTGTGCAGCTCGCAGCGCATGCTGTCCTTGACCCGGAGTCTTTGAAGCGCGGAGACCTCCCGTCCGGTTTCGATGTGCACCCCGCGGCGCAGAAGCTTGATGGTATAGATGGATCCTTTGCTTAAGGTGCTGGCGGTGATGGTGGCCAGAATGCAGGTGATCATCAGGGGCAGGATGATCGAGTACTGGCTGGTGAGTTCAAACAGGATCAAAATAGCGGTGATCGGGGCATGGGTGGTTCCGGCCACCACCCCGCCCATGGCCACCAGGGCGTAGGCGCCGGAACTGGCCGTCAGTTGCGGCATGAAGAGATTGACCAGGGTCCCGAACGTCCCTCCGGTCATGGCTCCGATGAACAGAGATGGAGCGAAGATCCCGCCGGAGCCGCCGGAGCTGATGGTCAGGGAGGTGGCCAGAATCTTCACGCCGATCAGCGTGAAGAGCAGGGTCAGTCCCATCTCGTTGACCAGGGACAGATTGATGCTGCCGTATCCGACCCCGAAGACATGGGGAAATTTTAAAAAGATCAATCCTAAAAGCGCCCCGCCGATGGCCGGTTTGAGCCATTCATAGATGGGCACGGCATCGATCAGATCCTCAGAGGCGTACAGAAATTTGGTAAACAGCAGCCCGACCAGGCCGGACACGATCCCCAGCAGGGGATAGAGCAGGAATTCCCATAGGGAAACCACCGAGTATTCCGGAATGATGAAGGCCGGCAGGTCACCGAAATAATGCCGGGATATGGTGGTGGCCGTGACAGAGGCCAGGACCACCGGTGAAAAGGACATCAGGCCGAAGTCGCCCAGGATGATTTCCAGGGAGAAGAGGACCCCGGCGATGGGGGCGTTGAAGGTGGCGGCGATGCCGGCCGCGGCCCCGCAGCCCACCATGGTTTTCATGTGAATGCGGGGGATCTTGAAAAACTGGGCCACACTGGAGCCAATGGACGAACCGATTTGAACAATCGGTCCTTCCCGACCAACAGATCCCCCGGAGCCGATGGAAATCGCCGAGGCCAGGATTTTGACCAGAGCCACCCGTTTTCGAATCAATCCGCCCCGAAGGGCCACCGCTTCCATGACTTCCGGAACGCCGTGTCCCTTGGCCTCCCTGGCCCCCCAGTAGATCAGCAGTCCGACGACCAGGCCCCCGGCGGCGGGGATGCATATTTTCAATGCCGGGGGGATGGTTTCCGCAAAGGTCAGGATGTCGGAACTGTTCTGGTAAAAGAACCACTGGACGCTTTTGATGAAAAAGCGAAACAGAACCGCGCCATAGCCTGAGAGAATACCGATGATCAAAGCAAAAAGCAGATTTTTGATGTGCAGGTTCAGTCGAGGATGGTGGAGTTTTTTCAAAAGATTCATGAAGGACATTCTCGGGGTTTGGGTCCGTTCCAGTCAAGCAATGCCTGCATCAGCCGGCACGAAGCTTTCTGCTTTATTTGTTGCGGACGCTGACCACAGGGCAGGGAGCCTTGAGAATAACATACTGGGCTGTGGACCCCATGACCAGTTTTCCGACTTTGGATTCTTTCCGGATGCCCACGACGATTTCGTCGATTCCGTTTTCTTTGGCGAATTCAACAGTGTCTTCGCCAGGACTGAATCCGCGGATCAGGAGATGGGTGCTGCAGGTGATTCCCTGTTTTTTGCAGTCTTCCTCCACCTGCCAGAGACGTTTTTCCGCCTCTTCCACGAGAGGGAGGTCTTTTTCAGTCTTGGTCCGTTCCGCCGAGGTGATAACGTCCAGGGAGGCCTTGAAGACCCTGGCATGTTCGGTGGCCAATTGCAGAGCATTTTCCGAGGATTTCGACCCGTCATAGGCAACGAGTATTTTCATGATCCACTCCTTACAAAATTTGAAGATTGCTAATAAGAAAATCAAATCCTTAGCAGTATCAGATCCAAAAAACATTCACGTCGGAGTTCCTGGGGCCCTACAAAGAATATGCAAATGAAGAATATGTTGAAAATTTTAAGTGAATTTCCTTGTTTTGGCAAGTCGTGAGTTTGAGTCTTGGACCAAACTCGCAGACCGGTGCAAAAAATTCTAAAAAAAAGAAAATGGTTGAGACCTTTTCCAGAATAGTCTATGTTCATTTGGCTTGATCACCGGGTATATTTTTATCTGAAGTGAAAACAGGATCGCTGTCACCAGCTCTATGGGTGAAGAATCATATAAAAATCTGTGTATCTTTCATGATGCCGAAGGGTTGCGTTCCGGACTCACCTCTTTTTCGCATCCCAGCCGGATCGCTTTGATCTATGCCTTTGGCCGGGAAACGCCCTTGCGGGTCTATGACCCGCAAGACCTTTTGCGTGATCATGAGCCCAAAATCAAAGAACTCTTTGTCGATTCCCGGGAATGGCAGGACAAAGAACTTCATGTCCTGGGTGAGCATTGCTCCCTGATCGAAACCACCAGTCTTGATCTGGCCGGTTTGATCGCCTATGGCGGCCGGTCTTCAGCCATTTTTTACCAAATGTGGTTCACCGAGCATCATCCGGATATCTGCTCCACCGGACCGATCAAACGTTGGCTGGAACATGCGGCTCTGCTGCTGTGTCAGGATATTGCCCTGGCCAATGATATCAATATCGGAACCTCCGGATATGTCCTGCAGGGCTATGGTCTGCATGCCGTTCGGGACTATCTTGTTGATCAGCGGAATATGCTGTTGGGGCCGGACAGCCGTTTGCGGATTTATCCTGTCCTGGAGGCTGTTTTAGGGATATCCCGGACCAGGGAAGAGGGGGCCTGGGCCAGGGGGAGTCTGGTTTTTGTCGAACCGGAGCTGATTTCCTGGATGGATCTGCTGGTCACTTTTTCAGCAGACAACAGACCGGATATGAAAAACTTCAAGCATGTCCGGAAGTATCTTTTAGCTGCGGAAGATTCGAGACGCCGGCTCGTATCTGATGGAACCAGCATTGTGGGCCTGACCGAAGCGCCGGTGCCGCCTTCCAGTATCACAGCCGACTTTCACGGCAATTTCGGATATCTTTATCTCGCTGATGAATGCGTATGCAGCTTTTTTGACGGCAGTTTTCATGCCACTATCCGAAAGGCCAAGATGGTCCAGCTGGAAGAAGCACTCTTAGAGTTTTCTTTTGAGCAGGATCTCAGGCATCGTCTTTTTCGGACCATTATGCGCATTGTGCACCAGGCCCAGGAAAGGAAGTGGGGCTGTGCCCTGATTCTGGATCTGAACCCTGAGCCTCTGGGCATCATCGGACAAACCATGACCAGCCCTTTGGATATGTCCGATGAAAAAATGCTGGAACTGGCCGTGTCTTTGGCTAAAATGGACGGCGCCCTACATATTAACCGACACTTGCGGCTTTTGGGGTTCGGCTGTCTGATGGACGGGCATCGGGTGAGCTGGGAAGACTCATCCCGAGGGGCGCGTTACAACTCAGCTCTGCGTTTTACGGCTGAAAACGAGAATATCATCGTAGTCGTGGTTTCATCCGATCGGCCGGTCTCCATCATCCGGGGCGGGATCGATGTTCAGGCCAACTGTGAATGGGCTCCTGTGTATGAGGGCTTTCACCCTCCGACTCTGGAAGCATGGCTGAAAGGGGCGTGAGGGCAACAGATGTCAGCGATTGGATGTTGGAGCTCAGAGAGCAGAATGAACATCGAACATTGAACGTCGAACGTCCAAATGATGAATCAAAGAAAAGACATGCTCATATCTCTGAATTTGCATTTTCTTTCAAGCAATTGGCATTTCATTCTTCTTTTTTCTTCATTCAAAGTTCGACGTTCGATGTTGGACGTTCAAATTCTGCCTGAAGAAATGAATATTGAAACTTCAACGCTCGTATGAAACTTGATTTTTCTTACTCCGTCACCCCGGCGCAGGCCGGGGGCCAGCTTTTTCAGCCTGGATTCCGGCTTCCGCCGGAATGACGGAGAAGGTGACTCGTTTCTTTTTCGATCAAACTGGACGTCTGCGGCCAGCGGCCGCGCTGACATGGAAAAAAGGATCTGAGATATACTGATCCAGTTTTGGTTTTTCAAACAGAGTCTGATTGTCCTTTGATTTCAACGACAGAATCCTGAAAAAGGTAATTTGGAGCAGTATATGTCTGACATTCGAATACTGGGAACCGGTTCCTATCTGCCCGAGAAGATATTGACCAATGCGGATTTTCAGGAGATGGGCCTTGAGACGTCGGACGAATGGATTGTCGATCGGACCGGGATTCGTGAGCGCCGAATCGCCGAACCGGAGTGTGCGGCTTCAGACCTGGCCTTGACGGCTTCGCTTCAGGCTCTGGACATGGCCGGTCTGTCGGTCAATGATCTGGATATGATCATTATGGCCACCATCACCCCGGACACCTGCTGTCCTTCCGGGGCCAACTGGCTGCAGGCCAAGCTGGACGCGCCGCAGGCGGTCTCTTTTGATGTCACCGCGGCCTGTTCCGGTTTCATCTTTGGGCTGCATGTCGCCGAACAGTTTCTTAAAAACAAAACCCGGGCCAGGATCCTGGTGGCGGGCTCGGAAATCATGACCAGGACCGTGAACTGGCAGGACCGTTCGAGCTGCATTCTCTGGGGGGATGGGGCCGGCGCGGCTGTATTGGGATTGGGGGAGGCAGGCGCCAGCCTGCTCTCAACCCATATCCATACCGATGGCGCCAACGGCCGGAATCTGCTCATGCCCGGCGGCGGATCAAGGACCACCCCGATCTGCCATGAATCAGTCGACGCGGGCCTGCATTACCTGCAGATGATCGAAGCCAATATGAGCTTCAAGGTGGCGGTTAGGTATTTTATTGAATCGGCCCGGGAGGCGGCCGCGCACAATGGCCTGGATGTCCGGGATATTGACTGGTTCATTCCCCACCAGGCCAATTTGCGGATGTTTCAATCCATGGCCAAACGGCTCCAGGTGCCCCTGGAAAAATTCTATTTAACTCTGCAAAAATACGGCAATATTTCATCGGCCTCCTGCGCCATCGCCCTGGATGAAGCGGTCCGGGACGGCAGCGTCAAACCCGGGGATCTGATCTGCCTTCCGGTTTTCGGAGGCGGCCTGACCTGGGGCTCCGCTCTGATCCGCTGGTAGGGGATTGAAGAATGAATATTGAAGATTGATGATTGCTGATTACAAGACAATCAGAAAAGGACTACGACCATACCCAAAAACATTTTTTGTAAAGCTCGATGCCCCCTTTTCCCTTAAAAAAAACGCCTGGAACAGGCGTTTTTTTTTTAACTGTTGTGCAGTTCCGGCGGCAAGCGTTGTATTCTGCCGTTGGCCAGGCCCCCCCACAGACCGATCAAAATGGCTTCGGCCGCATCGTGGCGCAGGGAGGTGGGTTTGGGCAGTTTTGACCAGGTAATGACCCGCCTGGCCGCGTCTTCAGCGCAATGCTTGGCCTCTGAAGCGCTTTTTTGAATTTTGCCTTGACACCCCCTCACAAGTTAACTACGATGTAGCCATGTTGTGATCATTATTCTGTAAGCTATTGAAAAAATTGTTTAAAACCTGGAAAGTAATCTGATATGGCACCACACACGTATTTTCAAGGTGAAGGGCCCTGGTCTGATGCGGACCAACTGATGCTCTATCTGGATACCGGCAGCTGGCGTTCACTCCGGCCGGTGGTGGATGCAGAGGCCTGCATTTACTGCGGCTTGTGCGCCTTGTTTTGTCCCACCCAGTGCATGATCAACAAGGGCGAGTATTTTCTGCCGAATCTTGAATTTTGCAAGGGCTGCGGCGTGTGCGCCAAGGAATGTCCCCGGGGGGCGATCATCATGAAACCGGAGGGAGAATGTGATGCAAGCAAGGAGTGAACAGGATGCCAGGATCATGGTCATCACAGGGAATGCCGCCGCCGCGTATGGGGCCATGCTCTGCCGGCCGGATGTGGTGGCGACCTATCCCATCACCCCGCAGACTGAAGTCATTGAGAAACTCTTTGAATTTGCCGCTTCCGGGGAATTGGATGCGGAGATGGTCCCGGTGGAGGGAGAAAACTCGGCCATGAACGTGGTCACGGCCGCTTCCATGGCCGGAGGCCGGGTCTTCACCGCTACCTCCTCCTGGGGGCTGGCTTTTATGTATGACGCCATGCTGGCGGCCTCCGGGACCAGGGCCCCGGTGGTCATGGTCAATGTCAACCGGGAGACCCCCGGAATCATTGCTGTGTCTTCAGGCCAGCAGGATATGATCAGCACCAGGGATTCGGGCTGGATTCAACTGGTGGCCGAAGATTGCCAGGAGATCCTGGATCAGGTGCTAATGGCCTACCGCCTGGCCGAGGATCATGACATTCAGGTCCCGGTCATGGTCAATTACGACGGGTTTTATCTTTCTTATCTGGCGGGAAAAGTCGAGGTACCGTCCAAGAAACGGGTTTCGGATTTTTTGGCGGTGCTAAATGAGCAGCCGAAACGACAGATCCTCTTGCCGGGGCAACCCCTGGGCTGCGGAACCCACGGTATCCTGCAGGGATTTGTGGAACTCAGATATAAGCATGTGCAGGCCATGGAGAGGGCCAAAGCCGCCTTTGATGCCATCGATCAGGAGTTTGCCTCGCAGTTCGGCCGCGGCTACGGCGGGCAGATCGAGGAATATCGGACCGGAGATGCGGACATCGTCCTGGTGGCCTCCGGCAGTATGTGCGGCACCATCAAGACGGTTGTCGATCGCAAGCGAGAGCAGGGCCTGCCGGTGGGGCTAGTCCGCCTGCGCATGTATCGCCCCTTCCCATCGGAAAAACTGACCCAGGTTCTGAAAGACAGAAAAGCCGTGGGTGTTGTGGACCGCAGTGTCGGCTTCGGCATTCAGGGCGGACCCATCTACAGCGAAGTCTGCTCCTTGTCTGCAAAGTTCGGGGGCGCTTCGGTCCTGAGTTTTATCGACGGGCTGGCCAATACCGATGTGACCTCGGATCATGTGGAGCAGATGCTCGATCTGCTCAGTGCAGCCGCCAGGGGCGAGCCCTGTCCGCAAGTCACCTGGGTCTGCATGGAGGAGTGATTCAGGAGTCATCAGAATCGATTTCGACAAGAACACCTTTCACCCGGCATTGCGAGGTCGCCGAAGCAATCTCATAAACACGACGGAGAGCCTATGACCGAGAAAAAGAAAAAACTCTCGAAAGTTTTTGACTACCTGCAATATGACGATCCCTATGCCGGAGGCTTGACCTTCTGTGCGGGGTGCCCCCTGGAAAGTCTGGCCAGATTTGTCCCGCAGGTCCTGGGTGATGATATCGTGATCACCGGAACTCCGTCCTGTTCGGCCCCTGTCCTGCTGGGGCAGAATATCGGTACCTGGCATCGGATGCCTTATTACGGGACCCTGATGACCGGCGCCGCAGCCAACGCCACGGGACTGGCCCGAATGTACAAGCGCAAGGGAATCAAGAATACGGTGGTCTGCTTCAATGGCGACGGCACGGCCTCGGATATCGGTTTCGGCAATCTTTCCGGAGCCGCTGAGCGCAATGAGCCCTTTATCTATATCTGCTACGACAATGAAGGCTACATGAACACCGGCATTCAAAGGAGCAGCACCACCCCGGCCGGAGCCAGGACCACCACGTCTCCCGTGGGGCGGATGACCCACGGAAAGGATGTGACCAGCAAAAATCTTCCCCTGCTCATGGCCATGCACAAGGTCCCCTACGCCGCCACCGCCACTATGAGCTATCTCGAGGATCTGGCCAAGAAGCTCTTGAAAGCCAAAGAAAAAAAGGAAGAGGGCTTTTGTTATCTGCATGTGTTTTGTCCCTGCCCCACGGGCTGGGGCGTGCCCACGGACGGGTCCCTGGATTTGTGCCGCATGGCCGTGAAGACGAATTTCTTTCCGCTCTGGGAGGCGGAAAACGGTGAGATTCGTTTTACCAGGGAAGTGAACAAACCGAAACCGATCGGGGAATACACAAAACTGATCAAGAAGTTCGAACATCTCGATGAACAGGGTGTAGCCCGGCTGCAAAAGGATGTCGACTTTAACCACTCCATTTTGATGCGTTTGAGCGGCAGCTGTGAGCAAGGAGGCCGGCATGATTGAAGTGCGTTTTCACGGTCGGGGCGGACAGGGCGCGGTCATGGCTTCCCGGATTATGGCCAACGCCTTCGTCAGAATCGGGCAGTACGGGGCGAGTTTTCCCATGTTCGGTTTTGAACGGCGGGGAGCGCCGGTCACCGCTTTCGGCCGTTTTGATGCCAATCCCGTCCGTGAAAAAACTCAGATCTATCATCCTGATATTGTCGTGGTCCTGGATCCCTCTCAAAGATTTTTTGAAAAAGTCTACAGCGGCTTGAAATCACATGCTGTCCTGGTGCTCAATGCAGCGCTTCCCTTTGAAACACAACCGCACGAAAATTTAGAGACGGCCGGAATCGTGAACGCGGATCAGATCTCCATAGAGGAAGTGGGCCGCGCTCTGCCCAATACCTGCATGCTCGGCGCTTTTGCCGCCACCACAGGACATTTGCCGCTCGAGTCCCTGGAGGCAGCCCTGGAGGATTATTTTCAAGGTTCACGACTAAAAGCCAATGTCCGCTGCCTCAGGCGCGGGTATGAAGAGGCTGCGGTGGGTCATTTCTAAATCGGATTTTGAGCTTTTGTGAATATTCAAGAGTGTCGTCAAACCAAGCATTGGGCGCACTGAGGTGCCAAAAATATCGATGGTCCGAAGTCGGATGGTTTTATTCATATCATATACTGATTCAAGTCCGCTTGAATCAGTATCAACAGAAGGGGTGTGTTATGCCAAGATGGGGAATGGTGGTTGATGTCAAAAGATGTATCGCCTGCTGGTCCTGTGCGATTTCCTGCAAGGAGGAACATTTTCTCCCGCCCAAGGTCTTCTGGAATCGGGTCCTGATCAGCGAACGAGGCAAGTACCCGGCCAGCCGGAAAGTGATCTATCCGGTGTTGTGCAATCACTGCAGCGAGGCCTCCTGCGTCGAAGCCTGTCCCACCGGAGCAACTTACCAGAGGGAAGACGGCATTGTTCTGGTGGATTATGACAAATGCGTTGGCTGTCGGGCCTGTTTGGTGGCCTGCCCGTATCAGCAGCGGACCTATTACGATCAGGAAAAAAAGGATGCTGAATACTTTCCCGGACAGGGCAAAACCCAGTTCGAACTCCTGGGTGAAGAAATCTATCCCTTTCAAGTGGGGACGGTCATGAAATGCAATTTTTGCGTGGAGCGGATTGACGAGGGGCTGGAGAAAGGATTGGCCCCAGGCCAGGACCGGGATGCCACCCCGGCCTGTGTGATAAGCTGCCCGGTGGGGGCCCGGGTTTTCGGTGACCTGGACGATCCGGGCAGCGAGGTTTCCCAGCTGATCAAAGTGCACAGCGCCAAGCAGCTTCGTCCGGAATTCGATACCGATCCGGCTGTCTATTATATCGATTAGATCGAAGCATCTCGAGCCAGTGCGTGCACAACGTATCAAAATGTACGACGATTATCAGGATTGGTGAACAATCCAGGAGGAACTATGACCTATAAGCGAGAGAAGATCTGGGAAGATGTCTGGGTGAACACCACCTGCGGCGCGTGTTACTGCGGCTGCGGCATCCGGGTCAGACGGGTGAACGGGGTACCGGTGAAGATCGAAGGTCTTCCGGAATCGACCATGGGCGGAACGAATTCCGGCGTCTGCGGCAAAGGGGCGGCCGGGATCATGTATTATCATGATCCGAACCGGATCAAAAAACCCTTGAAGCGGACCAATCCGGAGAAAGGCATCGGGGTGGATCCCAAATGGAAGGAAATCTCCTGGGAAGAGGCCCTGGATGAGATCAGCACCCGGATGAAGAAAATCATGGAAGACGACCCGAACAAGATTCTGTTCACCAACCAAACCATGCGGGCCAGCGACGGACCGCACAACCATCCCTATTTCTACGCCAAGGCCTTCGGTATTGAAGACAACGGCTGCTTTATCATCGGCGGCGGCAGCCTGCACTGTGGCAACGCGGCCCATATGCTGGGAGGACTGATTCACGGGGCCTGGTCCGTGGCTCCGGACTGGAGGTACACCAAATACGTCATCAAGTGGGGCTCCAGCAAAGGTACCGGTTCCGGGCATTCGGCCATGACCAACGCCAGGCTGCGGGCCGATGCCGTGCGCCGGGGCATCAAAGAGGTGGTTTTCGATCCCATGTGCAATTTTGCCGGAGGCAAGGCCACGGACTGGATCCCGATCCTGCCGGGAACGGATTCCGCCGTGGCCCTGGCCATGTGCAATCATATCCTGAACAGCATGGGGGTCTACGATGAGTTGTACATCAAGGCCAAGACCAATTTTCCCTATCTCATCCGGGAAGACGGGACCTTTGTCCGGGATCCGGAGACGGAAAATCCCCTGGTCTATGACTTGAAAAATAAAAAAATCAAGAACTTCGACGACGAATCCATTGCGGATGAAGATTTCGCCCTGGACGGGGAGTACGAATACAACGGGGAGAAGGTCTGGCCCTGTTTCACCCGTTTAGGCCCCAATCTGAAGCAGTACACCGCGGAATGGGCCGAGAAGATCAGCACGGTCCCGGCCGAAACCATTATCAGAATCGCCGAAGAATGGGTGGAGAACGCCCAGATCGGCAGCACCATCACCATCGAAGGCAAGACCTTCCCCTACCGCCCGGTGGCCACGGTGACCTTCCGGGGCTCCCAGGGACACTACAACGGGGTGCACCAGGTGGCCGCCATCGACCTCTTGAATCAGCTGGTGGGTTCCGAGGACGTCCCGGGCGGGACCATGGGCTGGCCGGCCATCCGGCGTAAATATCCCGGCGGGCAGTACGAGCGTCTGCCCCGGGTCGGCCCGGACGGGGTGCTCATCCCCGCGGTCTTTTACTCCCACGATCCCTGGCCGCCGCACGAGCCCAAAGTGCCCTGCAAAAACGCCGGCTGCGTCGACCTCTGGTCGCATTCCACCCTGTCCCATGTGCCCTATGTCAAGGAACGGGAAGAGATCTGGGAAAAACTGGGCATGACCGCCAGGCCGGAGATGGTCTTCGGGCTGGCCGTGAACTTTATAATCAGCCAGGCCGACTGGCAGGCGGCCGTGGATCTGTGCAAGGACTGCTTTGTGGTGCAGATGGATATCTGGGTCAATGAGACCGACCAGGCCGTGGGGGACATCATCCTGCCGGACGTCAGCTGGCTGGAGAAGGATTGCTGGAGCAGCGAGATCGATGCCTTTTTCTTCAGCGGAAGTCCGTCCTATGAAGATTGGTACGTGCATATGCAGAAACCAGTGGCCGAACCAATCGGCGAGTCCAGGTTTTTCATGGATGTGTACCTGGATGTGGCCCACCGGGTCGGGGTTCTGGACAAGTATAACGAACTCTTGAACAACTACTACGGCATCGAGGACGAGGATCTGAAGATCAAGCCCGGGGAAAAGCTCGACTGGAAAGAGATCGGGGAGCGGATCATGCGCTGGGTCTATGGTCCGGACAAGGAAAAGGTTGAAGAACAGGGCTACGCCACCTGGCACAAGCCCATCGAGGATGTCTACTGGCGGTGGTACATGCCTTCCAGATGCCCGGTGTACATGGAATTTCTGATCCACGACCGCCGCAAGATCGAAAAAATCTGTCAGGATACCGGCCTGGAGCTGGATTTGAGCCAGCACTATCCCCTGGCCAGCTGGTACACTCCGACCTCCTACCAGGAACTCAACGACGAATACGATCTGTTGGCCTTTTCCTATCGGGATGTTCTGCACACCAACAATACGACCTTTCAGAATCCTTATATCGACGAGGCCAGCGCCCGCTGCCCCTACACCTTCACCATCACCATCAACACGGATCTGGCCAAAAAGAAGGGTTTCAAGGACGGCGACGTGATCTGGGTGGAAAATCGCTACGCTGCCCGGGAAAAAGGGATCGTCAAGACCATGCAGGGACAGAATCATCTTGTGGTGGGCATCGCCGGTCAGGGCGGACTATGGGCCGACAAGCGGCCCATTGCCAAGGGCAAGGGAAGCAATTTCTGCAAAATCCTGCCCTCCTATTTGAGGCACTACGATCCCTTGACCGGGAATATCGAAACCTCGGTGGCGGTCAAGGTGTATAAGGCGGAATAAGAAATATTGAAGATATACGATTGAAGATTGAATATTGCTGAATATGCTGATCCATGGTACGATTTTGTAAAATATTGCTCTTAAAACGTGAGACCAGCAGTCTGTGTTGTAACAAACAAAATTGGATCAGTCTAAGAATCAATATCTCCAATCTTCAGTTGTAATATTCTATCTTCAATGTTCAATTAAATTTTAACTCTGCAGCAATATTCAATATTCAATCTTCAATTTTCACTATAAAATGCGGGGGTTTCCAATGACAGCAGCAACGCATAACAACAGTTCCGGTTTCTGGCGGAGATTGACCAGGAAAAAGCAGCTTCCGGAATACGAGTGGATGATCAAGCCCACGCAGCAGGAGGAGTGGATCGAGGGCCCCGGAGTCTATCTCTGGCTGGCCTTTTTCTTCTCCGAGATCGGGGCCGGGATTTATTTTGTGTCCCTCTTCAGTAATTTCCGGGCGGGGTTCATCATCGGCTGGCTCATGACCCTGGTTCTGGGCGGACTGATTCATATGCGCTACCTGGGGAATCCCGGCCGGGTGCTGCGCATCTTTGCCAAGCCCGGGACCTCGGAGTTGGCCAGAGGCATGTGGGTGATCCTGATCTTTGCGGTGCTGGGATTTTTTCAGATCCTGCCGGCTCTGTTTTCCGGACTTCCCTGGACCGGCTTCAACTTTATGTATAAGATCATCATGGGGATTATCTGTCTTTTGCTGATCATGCATGGTTTTGCCACCATGAACGTGGTCCGGGCCCTGCCGTCCTGGAGTTCCACCATGATCCTGCCTTTGTCCATCATATCCGGTATCTGGGTGGGAAGCCAGTTTGTCGAGTTCTTCATGGGCCTGGCCGGGGCCAACCTGGCGGTTTTTGAAATGTGGTCCAGGGTCTTCTTTTTCGTGTATCTCTGCTTTTTTCTGCTCTATATCTGGGGGACCTACCATCAGTCGGATACCGCGCATTTTTCCATGCAGGAACTTGTCAAGGGGGATTATGCCCAGCTTTTTTATGTCGGGGTGGTGGTTATCGGGCTGGCTGTCCCCTTGCTCCTGACTCTTATCATGTGGGGCCAGACAAACACGTTTTTAATCTTTGTGAGGCTTGTTTTCGTGTTTGTCGGAGACCTGCTGCTCCGGTATACTCTTATGAAGAGCGCATATTATACCCCGTTGATTTAATAAATTTTCTGCTGAAAATTGATTATGAAAATCCTTCAGCCTGAGGAGGTGATACTGCAAAAATTAAGGATGTATTGTGGTTTTGGTGCAATTATAACAAAGGAGAGAGAGTGATGGGAAAGATGATCAAAGCAATGGGTGTGTGCTGCCTGGGGCTGGCCCTGTGCTGGGCCGCGTTCCCGGCCGGTGTTTCCGCGAAAACCTTTCAACTCACCTACAGCAATTTTTTTCCGCCCAGTCACATTCAAAGCCAGCTGGCTGAAGCCTGGTGCAAAGAGGTGGAAAAACGAACCGATGGACAGGTCAAAATCGCCTACTATCCCGGGGGAACCTTGACCAAGGCCGCCCAGTGCTATGACGGTGTGGTCAATCAGCGCTCGGACATCGGCTTGTCTCTTCTGGCCTACAGCCGGGGTCGGTTTCCGTTGATGGACGTGATCAACCTGCCCTTCGGCAACCCCAACGGGCAGTTCGCCACGGCGGTCTTCAATGAAATCAACGACAAGTTTGCACCTGAAGAGCTTTCCGACACGCATGTCCTGTACCTGCATGCCCATGGACCGGGGCTCATCCACACCAAGGACAAAGAGATTCATAAACTGGAAGATCTCAAGGGCCTGAAGATCAGGGGGGCCGGTATTGTGGCCGACACCATCAAGGCCCTGGGCGCTTCCCCGGTGACCATGCCCATGCCGGAACTCTATCAGGCTTTGCAGAAAGGCGTTGTCGAGGGCGCTTTTTACCCTGTGGAAGTAAACAAGGGCTGGAAGATGGCCGAGGTCGTGGATTACGGGATCGCCAATTACCAGATCGCCTATGGTCTGGGATTTTTTGTGGTCATGAACAAGGAGAAGTGGAACACACTTCCGGCCGACATCCAGGAAACCATCACCACCATCAACCAGGAATGGGCCGTCAAGCATGGCAAGGCCTGGGACACCAGTGATTATAACGGCATGCGCTTAGCCTTGCAGGAAGGCAATTCCTTCATCGGCATCCCGGAAGAAGAGGCCGAACGCTGGAAAGACGCGGTTCAGCCGGTCTATAAAACGTATTTTCAGAAGTGTGAGGAAAAGGGGCTTCCCGGCAAGGAGGTCTTTGATTATCTCATGAAGAGCCTTAAACAATACAAAAACGGGAAATTCGAAAGCGAATACCTCGCGAACTGATCCGGAAATGGGGCACCGGGCAAGAGGCCCGGCGCCCCGTTTCCGGATTGAGTTTCTTTCAGAATGAACGGAAGCTCTCTTGATCTATCGTAAAGGCGTGACGCGAAAAAACATTTCGGGCGCCTTTCATGACGAAAGACAACCAGCATTGATTATGAAAACTCACTGTCGTCAAACCCTGCAAGCAGCAAGTGGTCAGCCCCGAAGTGCTTTTTGGAATCCCTTCCTCGAGTCCATGCCCCGGGACAGGCTGCAGGAGCTGCAGCTGAGAAAATTCCGCAGGATTGTGCAGTGGGCCTATGAGCGCTCTCGACTTCATCGAAACCTCTACGATCAGGCCGGGATGTCCCCCGAGGACATCAAGACCTTTGCGGATATCGCCCGGGTGCCGAAGGTGGAAAAGAGTATGATGCGGGATATCCAGGGCATCGACCCCTATCCCTATGGGGATATGCTCTGCGTCCCGCTTGATGAGGTGAGCACCTACCGCCAGACCAGCGGGACAACCGGACAGCCGGTGTATCAGGCCGATTCCTGGCAGGACTGGGAGTGGTGGTCTGAAGCCTGGGCCTCTCTTTTGTATGCCCAGGGGTATCGGAAAAGCGACCGTGTTTTTCTGCCTTTCGGCTACAATGTGTTTGTCGCCTTCTGGGCCGGCCATTACGGTGCTGAAAAACTCGGCTGCGAGGTGGTCCCCGGCGGCGTGCTGAACACCGAGGCCAGGCTGCTCAAGATGCAGGAGCTTCGGGTTTCGGCCATGATGGCCACCCCGACCTATGTCTTGAATATGGCCGAGACGGCCAGGACCAGGCTGGGACTCGATCCAGCCAAAGATCTTTATATCCGGCGAATCACCTGCGCCGGCGAACCCGGGGCGAATATCCCCGCCACCAAGCAGCGGATGGAGGAAGCCTGGGGAGCTAAAGTCTACGACCATATTGGAGCCACGGAAATCGGGGCCTGGAGCTTTGAGTGCCAGGAGCAGCCGAATGGACTCCACGTGAACGAAGGCTTGTTTCTGGTGCAGATCGAAGACCTGAAAAGCGGAGAACTCATCGAAGAGCCGGGCATCCCCGGCAAAATGGTCGTCACCGCCCTGGACCGTTTTGCTCAGCCCTGCATCCGTTTCGATTCCAAGGACATTATCCAGTGGCATGAGGACAGGTGTTCCTGCGGCCGCACCTTCCGGATGATCAAAGGCGGGATCATCGGCCGGGCCGACGACATCACCAAGGTGAAGGGGGTTCTCCTGGCACCTACGGCCATTGAAGACGTGGTGCGCAGCATACCCGAGCTTGGGAATGAATACCAGGTCCTGGTCACGAAAAGGGGGGATGCGGACCACATCGCCATCACGGTGGAGCTTCGCCCCGAAGCCGGGTCCTCCCAGAAGGAAGTCGAGTCCAGGCTGACCTCCCGGCTCAGGCTGAAAACCAACCTGGGGTACGAACTCACCTTTGTTCCTTTTGGTTCGCTCAATCGCTTTGAACACAAAGCCAGACGGTTTGTGGACAAGCGCAGACAGGTATGAGGCGTGCAATGTTCGAGCAAAATGATCATCCGGCCCTAAAGGACAAAGTTGAAGAACTGGAGCGAAAAGCCAGGGAATTACTTGAAATTTCTCAAGATCTCCCGGCCTTTGAACGTAACACGCACCGTATTCTGGCCAGTCTGGCCATGCTCAAAATCAATCTGGGAATGTGTGATCAGGACTGACCAATCGCAACAAGGGGCAACCATGATTTCAGCCAGTATGAATTTTATCATTGAAGTTTTGCGGAAGCTTGCCGGAATTCTGCTCGTGGGGATGATGCTGCTCACCTGCGCTGATGTCGTGGGCAATCTGTTCGGGCACCCCGTGCTTGGATCAGAGGAAATCGTGTCCCTCTGCGCAGCGGCCCTGCTGGCCTTCGCCCTGCCGGTCGTCCACCGGGATAAAGGGCATATCGGGGTGGATCTCTTATATCTGCGATTTCCCCCGATCTGGAAACGGATCAATAATCTTTTTCTGAGTTTCATCACGGCTGTGTTTTTCTTTCTCACCGCCCGGGAGTGCTATTATTATGGAAACGAACTCAAAGCCACCGGCGAGGTCTCTTCAACGCTGCAGTTGCCCACCTACTATGTGCTGTATGCGATTGCCTTCGCCTGCTTTATTTTGTTTCTGGTTCTGGCCTTTGAATTTATAAGTCTGCTCAAGGGGGACAGAAATGAGTGAATTTGCCCTGGTGGGGCTGATCGGAATCGTCGTTCTGGTGGCCATCTTCTTTACCGGGCTGTATGTCGCCTATGCCATGGCCATCGTCGGATTCGTGGGCTATGCTTATCTGATCAACATTCCGGCTGCCCTGACCCTGCTCTCCAGAGATATGTACAGTGTTTTTTCCTCGTACAGCCTGGCTCTGGTCCCCCTGTTTATCTTCATGGGATTTATCGCCTTTTATGCCGGGGTGAGCTCCAAGCTCTACGATATGGCCGACAAGTTCATCGGCCGGGTCCGCGGCGGGCTGGCCATGGCCACGATTGTGGCCTGCACCGCATTCGGGGCGATTTGCGGCTCGACCACGGCCACGGCGGCAACCATGGGGACCATTGGACTCCCGGAGATGAAACGCTTTGGATACGGCGACAAACTGGCTACAGGCGCGGTGGCC
>JAABTT010000047.1 GCA_011389765.1 Desulfohalobiaceae bacterium S24
TTCAAACGACCCAGAATGTATCTTCCGAATATCTTCCTCTTCAAACCGTGAACCGTGAACCTGGAACCGTGAACCATATCCGACAAGGACTTCAACTGCATCGGAGCAACACATTTTCTTGTTTTCTATGACAGCGATAAACCCCGATAAGGCACAGGGTCGAGCGATCCGGTTGCAGTCTCAGTTTATTCATTGCCCAAACGTCCCAGGGCCGTGCTGTACTCGCGAGCCTTTTCTGCATCCATATTATCCAGGATCTCACCCGCATACTTATCACGCATCCCGGACAGAACCGCCACCGCAAGGGTTTTATCCATGGAAGCCAGGGTCCTGGCGGCCCCGGCCGGTTCTCTTTTCTGGTAAATCCTACTCAATTTTGTAACCTTTTCTTTCTCGATTGCATCCTTTTGGGCCAAAATTTCCAAAAGGTCTTTTCTGAGGTCCTGGAGCTGCTTGATTTTCTTATCGACTTGCCCCTGGAGAATCTTTAATTCGTCCGCACGTTTTTCCAGAGCTTTTTCCCGTTTTTGGAATTGAAGACGCTCTTTTTTGAAATCGGCAAGCACCCGCCTTGCCTCGACCCCGATATCCCCGCATTCGAAAACCACTGTGGCCTTTTGGCAAAGAGCCGTCCGGGGAACGCCCAGCAGGCACAAAACACCCAGCAGAGCCACAATCCATCGGCATTTATAGTGACCGGTCATATCTGCCTCCAAAACTTAAACCCCCAAGCTCATCCAGAAACTTCTTTTCCTGCTGCTCAAGTCTTTCCTTTTCCGCCGCAGCCCTTTTTTCTTTCAAGATTTCCAAGACGCGTTTTTCCTGCATAGCCTTGGTGAGGGCCTCCTGCTTTTGCTTGAGGATTTTCTCCTGTTCCAGAATTTTTTGTTCAAAGATGTGGATCTGCTTCTTTTTCAACAGAAGACACTCCTCATAGAGCATAATCTCCTGAAGCTGGACCTGATTTGCCTTGGCCGCTTTGCATTCCAGGACCAATCTGTTCACGTCGGCCTGCTCGCCATCGCGCCGGGCAATCAACTTCCGTTGTTCTTCGCGGCAAAGAGTAAGCGCGTTTTGGGCTTCATCCTCAAGCCGCTGCCGATAATCAAGAACGCTTTGCAAACGAAAAGGTTTCATGCAGCCTCGCCTCCGAACACGGCCCGCATCGCCTCTCCGGTCTGAGTAAATGAGGCCTGTTCCGTCAGGTCCTGCTGCAGAAAAGCATTCACCGGATCAATGAACTTCAGGGCCGCGTCAATCTTCGGATTGCTTCCCTTTTGATAGGCCCCGATATTGATCAGGTCCTCCTGTTCTCTGTACACGGTCAGGATTTCTCTGATCCGTCTGCTGAGTTGCAAATGATCCGCATCAACCAGTCGCTGCATCAATCGACTGATGGACTGCAGGACATCAATGGCCGGATAATGGCCCTTGGCTGCCAGGGACCGGGAAAGCACCACATGTCCGTCCAGGATGGAACGAACCGCATCTGCAACCGGCTCGTTCATATCGTCACCGTCCACCAAAACGGTGAACAATCCGGTGATACTGCCCATACCGATAAAATTGCCGGCCCGTTCCAACAGCTTGGGGAGATTGGAAAAGACCGAAGGGGTGTACCCCTTGGTGGTGGGCGGCTCGCCCACGGCCAGACCGATCTCCCGAATGGCCATGGCGAATCGGGTCACGGAATCCATCATCAACAAAACGTTTTTGCCCTGGGCGCAAAAGTATTCAGCCATGGCCATGGCTGTAAAAGCGCCTCGCATCCGGAGCAAAGGGGACTGGTCCGAGGTTGCCGTGACCACCACGGAACGGGCCAAGCCGCTCTCCCCAAGATCGTCTTCAATGAATTCTCTGACTTCACGTCCCCGTTCGCCGATCAGAGCAATGATATTGACATCCGCCAGGGTATTTTTGGCCATCATGCCGAGCAAGACGCTCTTGCCCACTCCGGATCCGGCCATAATTCCCATCCGCTGTCCCCGCCCGCAGGTCAGGAGACTGTTGATCGGACGGACCCCCAGATCCAGAATGTCGGTAATTTGACTTCGATCCATCGGGCCCGGCGGGGACTGGTACAAAGGCTGCGTGTCTGCATATTGCAGCGGATGCAGACCATCAACCGGCCGGCCCAGGGCGTCGACGACCCGTCCCAGTAAAGCAGGGCCGACAGCAATGGATACATCCATATCCAGAACCCGGATCGCGCTCCCGACCCCCAGGCCGTGCATCTCTCCCAGGGGCATGAGCAAAGCCCTACTTTCCCGAAATCCAACGATTTCAGCCGGAACCACCGGACCGCCTCGAAGCGGGCTCACTTCACACAGGGACCCCAGGGCCGCTTCCGGGCAGGAGCCCTCAAGGATGAGGCCGACGATTTTGGTCACCTTTCCCCGGACCCGAATCGGGATGCAGTCCGGCAAGGAACCCGGCAGCATATTCATGAACCGACCTCCGAGCTGAGTTGGTCCTGCATCTCCTGCAGCTGTGTTTCCAGGGTTGCATCAACATCACCGAATCTGGATTCAGCCAGACAGCCCCCTCTGGAGACTGATTCGTCCGCCAGAAAATGAATCCGCTCCAGCCCTTTGATCCTGGCCATAAAGAGCGGCTTGTTTTCTTTTACCAATTCCAGGTCCTCAGGATGGACCGTGATGGTATATTCTTCGGATTGAACAGCCGCAGTCAAGGCCCGAAGGACTGTCTTGGCGATGATTTCTTCTTTTCCGCGGACTTCGGTCTGAACAACCCGTTTTGCTATACCCATGATCAAACGAACCATATCTTCTTTGCTCCTGGTGAAGATCGATTCCCGCAACTCCTTGAGCTCCTCAAGGCCGACTGTCAGGGCTTGGGCCGCTGTCTGCAGCGTCTTTTCAAGCTCCCGGCGCCCCTCTTTTTTCCCATGTTCATAGGCCTCTTGCTTGAGGCTTTCCAGGTCGATTTCCTCTTTGGGAGCAGCCGGGGCTTTGTCAGTATCCGACTGCGTGTTTGCAGGCTTTTGAAGGTCGGATTTTTTAGTTTCAGGCCCCATTTTTGAGGACACGAATGTGTTGTTGCCCGCCTTCTTTGTGTCCAAATCCAAAAAAGTAACCGTCTCAAAAGCCACGCCGCTTCCGGAATGAATAATCTTAGACAAGGGTTTCCTGACCTCCTCCGGGCATGACCAGCTGTCCATCCTCTTCCAACTTCAGGGCAATTTTCACAATACTCTGCTGCGCCTGCTCCACATCGGACAACTTGACCGGCCCAAGGGCCTCAAGATCCTCGGCAATGATATCCGAAGCCCGTTCACTGATATTTTGAAAAATTTTCTCTTTCACGTTGTCCGGAGCTGTTTTCAAGGCCAGAGTCAAAGTCTCGTTTTTGATCTCGCGCAGGATCTTCTGCATGCCCATATTGTCGATGAGCACCAAATCATCGAATACAAACATCTGATTTCGAATGTTTTCGGCTGTTTCCGCATCCATTTCCTCAATCCCGGTCAAAATGTCCTGCTCAAGCCCTTTCTCCATCCGCGTCAATATCTCGACAACCTTGTCCACACCTCCCACATGCTGTTGTTCTTTCTTGACAAAGCCCCCGATTTCACGCTGCAGAGCATCCTCAATCTGGTGGATAACCTCGGGGGAGACTTTTTCGATCCTGGCAATCCTGTACACCACATCCGAACGCAGATCATCAGGCAGATGGACCAGGACTTGGCTGGTGTGCTCGGCTTTCTGCGTCGATAAAATCAAGGCCACGGTCTGGGGATGTTCGTTTTGCAGCAGTCCAGCGACCATCCGCGGATCCATCAGGGAGATCGTTTCCAAGGGCTTCCCCCCGAATTCGGAATTGATATCCCCGAGTATGCTCTCCACCCGTTCATCATCTCCTGTGGAGATCAAGGCCTTATTCACAAAATCGCCCCCATCCACAAAGAGCCCGGCATATTCCTCCTGGGTTTTTCGATAATGGGCCACCGCTTGTTTCGCAAGATCAGCCGGCACATGTTCAATCTTTTTCATATTGGAGCTGATCCAGCGTACCTCTTCATCTCTGAGTTCCTTAAAGACTTCGGCTGTGGTTTCTTCTCCAAGACACACCAGGAGGTAGGCCGCTTTTTCCACCCCGCTCATTTTGGTAAAATCTCTTTTCATCCCGCCTGGCCCTCTTTCAACCAGGTGCGGATCACCTGGGTCGGGGTCACTGAATTCTGAGCCAGCTCTTCCCGCAAGCGGGCCGGAGGATCAAGGGCTTTCCGATCCTGGCCCAGATCCATTTCCACTTCGTTCACGGTTTTATTGTACTGCACGGTCTCGCCGCGAAGCGTCTTCATGAGGGGGCGGATCAAAACCCAATAGAGAAGGACTGCACACAACAGTAAAACCACATACTTCACATATGGGAGATATTCATACATTCTGGGGACCGACTCCACCGCCCCGCCTTCCAGCATGGTCTTCTGAAAGGGCATGGAAACCACTTCGATTCGATCCCCCCGGTTCGGATTCAGGCCAATGGCGCTGGTAACCATGCGCTCGATCGCGGTCAGCTTTTCAGCAGATAATGCGGGCGGGCTCCCTTGCCCCGCAGCGGTTCCGGACTGCAAAACTTCCGACACCAGAACCGCCACAGATATGTTTTCAATTTTTCCCACCGGGCTTTTGATCTGTTTGACGGTCTTGCTGATCTCATAATTGGTGACTTCCGAACTCTTGCTGGAAGGAATGCTCTGTCCGCTCGCCGAGCCATCGCCGAGGTTGGAGGCCACTCCGGGCACGCCTCCGGTTTCCCTGCGGCCGGAAGCGCTTTCAGTGACTTGTTCACTCCTGGGGACCAGACTGTCCGGGTCGTATTCTTCCTTGGTGATAGCCTCCTGGGTGAAGTCCAGCTGGGCCGTCACGCGAACCACGGAATTGCCTGCCCCAAGGGCTCGGTCCAAAAGGGACTGGGCGTTTGCCTCCAGCCGGTTTTCCAGCTTCGTCTTGAACTTCAATTTATCCGGCAGAAGAACGAGACTTGAATCTGCTCCACTTTGCTGATTCAAGGTCCGTCCATTGGTGTCGATGAGATTGACCTGATTTTTTTTCAATCCTTCGATGCTCCCGGCCACCAGATGGATGATCCCCCGGGTCTGCCCTGCCCCGAGGTCATGTCCGGGAGCCAGTTCAACCACCACCGAAGCCTTGGTTTCTTTTTGCCGGCTCTGCAGCAGGCTTTCTTCGGGCATGACCAGGTGCACCCGGGCCGATTTGACCGCCTCCAGAGCTGCAACGGTCCTGGCCAGCTCTCCCTGCAACGCCCTCTGGTAATTGATCTTTTGAGTGAATTTCGTCACCCCGAAACTCTGTTTGTCAAAGATCTCAAAACCAACCCCCCCCTGCCTGGGCAGGCCGGCTCCGGCCAGATTCAATCTGGTTTCATAGACATCTCCGGCTGCAACATAGATGGATCGACCGCCATTTTTCAGCTCATAGGCCACTCCCTGCTCTTTGAGCCAGGCAGTCACCGAAGCCGCTTCCTGCCGGGGAAGATCCGTGTACAATGGCCGGTAATCCGCTCGATTGGACTGAAAAATAATGAGCAGAAAAAAGAGTAGCGACAGACCCACCACCCCCCCCAAGGCCAATTTTCTGGAGAGCGGCCAGTTTCGGATATTTACGAGGAGATTTCTGAAAGGAGATTCAGCCATGGTCAGCCATCCGGTTGTTTCGGTTTGTACGGTTTATACAGTTTATACGGTTTGTACAGTTTGTACAGTTTGTACAGTTTATACAGTTGATGCAGTTGATGCAGTTGATACGGTTTATTCAGTCAGTTCAGTTAATATAGAAAATCGGATCTCTTGGTCCGATTTTATATTAGACCTGCATGCGCATGATCTCTTTATAGGCATCCACGGTTTTGTTCCGAACCTGAACCAGCAGGCGCAGGGACATATCCGCCTTTTCCATGGCGATCATCATCTCGTGGACATCCACATCACCGCCGGTGTTCGCCTCCAGAACCGTTTCGTCGGCCTGCTGCAGGGCAGTTTCCGTTTCAGCGAACAATTTTTCAAAGGCCTGTCCCAAGCTTGGCTGCGACCCCTTGTGCGTCCCGGCCGATCCCTCTGCTAGTGTCTGGGAGTTTATGACTCCATTAAGCATTTCATTCCCCATCAGGGTTCCCTCCGTATTTATCTACCGATTTCCAGAGCCTTCAAGGCCATGCGCTGGGCGGATTTGATGCTCACCACATTCGCTTCATAACTGCCTTTGGCCTTCATCATATCCGTCATCTCTTCAGCCAGGTTGATATTCGGCTTCCCCACATAGCCATCCGGATCGGCATCCGGATGGGATGGATCATAGACCTTTTTCGCCTCCCTGGAATCCGACATGATGCGATCCACCCGGACCCCCTGGGCTTCATTTTGCAGGGAATGGTCCAGCTCCTGTCTGAAATCCGGCCGGGTCGAGGTAAAAACAACCGATTTCTTTTTATAGGGCCCGCCTTCAGGCGTCTGAGTTGTTTCCATATTGGCCAGGTTTGAACTGATAACGTTCATCCTGATCGTCTGCGCCTTCAAGGCGGAAGAGCCTATCTCCATGACCTTAAAAATATCCACGCTAATCCTCCTTAAATTTTCTCTTGAATGACCATTTTCAAAAAGCTCATTTTTTTGCTCAGAGCCTTGACCGCCGCCTCATACTTGATCTGATTCTCTGAGAGATCCACCATTTCCTGATCCAGACTGACGGTGTTGCCGTCGCCGATCCGGCCTGCCCGCTCTTCATATACAGTGCCCTGGAATGATTCGATGTGTTGCCCGGAACCCGCAGGAATATGTCTGGGATGGGTCACAGCCCGGCCTCTCGCACCGGAATCAATCGCCTCCCGAAGATCCTGCTCGAAATCCATCCTTTTTGCGCCATACCCAGGGGTTTCAGCATTGGCGATATTTGATGAAATAAGCTGCAGTTTTTGGCTTCTCATTTCCAGGACTTTGTCCAGAGCCTGCATGGTGGAGTCAAAAAGCCCATTTACCGGCATATCAATTCTCCTTAAGGATCGAATTTCGGATCGAAACAGTCTCCTCCGCCAATTTCAACCACTGTGACTCTTCTTGTTTTTCGGTCATTTCCGTATAAAGCTTAAGCGCCTGCCGCCCCTGCCCCAGATTGAAAAGGATTTCAATCAAGCGATACGCCGCCCGTCCCGAAAACCCTTCCCTGTTCAACAGGGATTCATAGAGCGGTTGGGCCTGTTCCCATTTTTGGGCTGCATACAAAGCCTCGGCTCGTTTCATAGTGATGATTCGCTTCTCAAATCCCCGGGAATTATCAGCCGCCCTGGAGAGAAAATATTCCACCAGGTCATAGTGTTCCAAATCAAAGAACAAGGTCCCGGCCAAGTGATCCAGTCTGCTGGTCTGCGGTCTGTTTTTATCAAGCAGACTGCGGAGTGCTTTTTGCTGATCTTTTGTGTGCAGCAAAGCCTTGTTGTACAAAAAGAGAACTTTTTCTTTTTCCGGACCATGTGCATAGTTTTCCAGGTAGTCTTCCGCATATTCCTGTACTTTATCATAGGCCTTGAGCTGATCATACACCGCAAGCAGCGGCGGGAAGCTCTCTCGTTTTTGGGTTCGGTTTTTTTCAAAGTCCAGAATATAAAGATAGGTTTTTACTGCCTGCTCGAAAAATCCGGCTTGAAAATAGCTCTCCGCCAGATTTCGCAGAAAATCATAGGTAATTCGTGCCTGGGCCAGGAGATCTCTGTGCTTGGTGACCAGGGCCAAAGCCTGAAATGAACGCCCCTTTTCAACCAGACCGTCAATCACATTCGGAAATATTTCCACAAACAGGGCCTGGGCTTCGGGGTGCAACTCTCCGGCCCAGTAATCCTTGAAAAAACGACCCAGCAATTTCACCGCCTGCAGGTCCTGACGATGCACGTGGCAAGCCAGGATTTGTTTAAAATAGGCTTCCTCCCGAACTTCCCGGGTCGGGCCCGAAGCAATGATTTCCTGATAATCCGTCAAAAAAATCTTGAGATCCGGACGGTTCTCGCCAAGCATTTCATGATCCAAAAGTTTCAACCAGGCTCGAAATCCGGCTTCGGTCTCGGCAAAATTTTCCTGATTGTCGACGAACATTTGCCAGGCCTGTTCCGGATATCCGCCTCTCCATCTGGCCATGGCCGACCAGTAATCAGCCAGGGCGCCGGATTCTGGAAAGTCTTTTTTGAGAACCTCCGATAAGAGCATGAAATATCTATAGGCATCTGAAAATTCCCCTCTTGCATACAGCAGCTTTGACCAATTGGCCAAGGACGAGGGATACTTTCGCAGCAGTGCCAAATTCGAGGCCACTTCCCGGTAGCCTTGATAGGCCTTCTGATCCCTGCCCAGAGCATACCGAACATCCGCTTTTCGAAGGGAGTACATCCCTGTGAGCCGAGCGCTGACGCCCTGTGCCTTTTGCAGGACCTGAAGGGACTTTTCAAAATGACCGGTAGCTATGGCCAGCTCTGCTCGAAGCAATGAGTACCAGGGCCTTAAAGACTGATGAACCTCATGGCGCTTGTGCCCGGAATCAGCGATATGCGCCGCAAAAAACAATTTCCCGGATACCGCCTGGGCATAGGCCCGCAAATAGGCTTTCCAGGCCTTTCCTCCAGGAAGCGGCGAAGCTGTTTCAATCTGCCTCAGGATCTCCAAAGCTTTTCCGGGTTCCGTGTTGCGCAGTCGGCATTCCGACATCAACAGCTTATAGACAATCAAGCGGCTGGGTTCGGGGGTGTTTTGGGACTCCTCTTCCAGAATATTTACTGCCGTCTCCCAGAGCTGTCTCCTGCCCGCCGACAGCAAGCCCTGGGGCAGCATTTCATCATGCTCCTGAAGCAAGGGGCTGGGGAAGGGAGGAAAACTGAAGTGAACCGGAAAAGACATTGACCTGCCCACCGGCCATTCAAACTTTTGAAAAAAGTCAATCCATTGACCTTTATAGTCTGAACGAATCACTTTCTGAGCCGAAATCCCGCCTTTGATCGGCTGCAGCCTGCCCATTCTCTTTTCAAGAATGGCCGGTCGAGCCCCGAGCTTTCTTTTATCCCAGAAAATATTCACATTCAGCCTCGAGCGTTGAGTATCTGCCGTCACATCAACATTTAGGGGGACATTGTGCAGATACAATTCCACACTGCTTCCCCCGGCATCTTCGGTACTTTTAACCTGAACCAGGAGTTCATCAGGACCGGCTTCTTGAAAAGACTGGGCAAAACCGGTCTGAGAAAACCGCAGGCGAATCCTCTGACCGGACTCCTGGATTTTGAATTCCGGAATCCTGTCGAAGAGAAAGGAAACCCGTCCCATAGTCCCTTTTTTTTGGCTGGACATGCCCAGCACTGTGGCTGCCGGCATCCCAAAGACATCCGCAGCACACAGAGCCATTCCCCAAATTGCGACAAGCAGGATACAAAATTTCCGCATTCTTTTTCTCCCGACCATCTTTATGCAAAATTGAGACCACTTCTGAACAGCCGGCCAACCCCCGCTGCTGCTCCCCGCTTGAGAGCCGCTCACCCCGAACCCGGACCCTGTTTGGGGCAGGCTATCCTGATATGGATTCCTCCTTGACAGTACAGGTCAAAAGTCATTATTTTGACACTCGTACTTCGAGCTGGAGATAAAACAAGCGTATGTTCAAAAACACATCCATTCTGATTGTTGAACCCGGACAGACTGCGGACAATTCAGTGTTTGCCTTTTTAAAAGAGCAAACCAAGGCCCGTATCCTTCAAGCCAAAGAACCCGCGGAAGCACTCGATATTTTAAACAAAAACAATGGTATACAAATTTTACTCACCGACTTTTTCCCGACTGACAAGACAGGGTTGCAGCTCATTCAAAAAAGCGTCGGGAAAAATCCGTCCCTGGTGCCCATTGTGTGCCTCCCGTTCGGCGATCGCCGGCATATCGCGGAATCATTCCAGGCCGGAGCTTTTTTTCATGTTGGAAAACCCGTTGAACAGCAGGAAATTCTCGAAGTGCTTAAAAATGCTGTCGAATACCAAAAGCTCCTCCATCAGAGCCTGAACCGGACGGCAAGTCTGCGCAGAAGTGACGGCTTTGCCGGAATCATCGGCGAATCCCGCCCCATGAAAAATCTTTTCCAGACGATTGATAGTATCACCTCGCACGAACACGGCAATGTCTTGATGGTAGGAGAAAGCGGCACCGGCAAAGAACTCGTGGCCAAGGCCATCCACAACATGACTCCGGAGAGAAGCCGTTACAACTTCGTCCCGGTCAATTGCGCGGCTATCCCGGAAGATCTTTTGGAAAGCGAGTTGTTCGGCTATGAAAAAGGAGCCTTTACCGGCGCGAACCGCTTTAAAAAAGGCAGGCTGCAGCACGCGGACAAAGGAAGCTTGTTTCTGGATGAAATCGGAGACATGAAGCCCGGTCTTCAGTCCAAGCTGCTCAGGGTCTTGCAGGAACAGGTCTTTGAACCGATTGGCTCAGTCAAATCCATTCAGATCGATATCCGGGTCATTGCAGCTACGAATTGCGATCTGGATGCAGCGGTCAAAAACGGAACATTCAGAGAAGATCTCTACTATCGGCTGAGCGTCGTGCCCATAAATCTGCCTCCCTTACGGGAGCGGCTGGACGACATTCCGCATCTGATCAATAAATTCCTGCTCATGTACAATCGGGGCCGGCAAAATGCGATCCTTGACTTCACACCTCAGGCCCTGCAGCGGCTCAAAGCCTATGACTGGCCGGGAAACGTCAGGGAACTGCAAAACTTGATTCAAAGACTGTGCATTCTGCACGGCGGCAATAGAGTGGACGTGGAGGCCTTGCCGGAAAAATTCAAAGAGAACAATGAACTTAAGGCAGAGCCTGCCCGCGACCAGGCTGAAACCACGGAGAATGAATCCCTGGATTTCCATGACCTGACCGTTGATTTTGAAAACCGTCTCATCCTCCAGGCCTTGTCCAGAACCGATTGGAACAAGAAAGAAGCGGCCAAGCTCTTGAATATGAAGCGCACGACCCTTTTGGAAAAAATCAAAAAAAGAAATCTGGATCAAAATTATACGGCCTGAAACTTGCATAATGGAGAAAGCTAAAGATCGAATCCGTCCAATCCGATAGGAAAGACAATCAGCAATCAGGAATTCAAACTTCAGGCCTGTGTGGAAAGGTGAACACGCACAGCTCGTATCTGTAGCTACCTAAAAAGTAGAGGGGCGGCTGAGACCCAAGCCCTCAAGAGAGAGAGAAACACCATGCAGGTTCAGACTCCAGGCAGTTTTCCGGTTCCGGTTATCGATCCCCGCCCTGCGGCCCCCGGGCAGGCAGATCCGGAGGTCTCTCAATCCTTTGAAAAGCAACTGGGCCAAGCCTTTCAAGCGAAACCACCTTCCCGGAACAGCGCATCCCAAGCTGTTCACAACGGCACTGACCCAGCGCCTCTCGTCGAATTGGGAACGGTCACCTCAGATCAACCCACGGTATCCCATCTTTTGGTCAAGCACCCGGATTATGCGTCCAAATGCTGGCAGATCGTCCATTCCGAAGTGAATTCCCAAAAGCCCTTCACTAAAATCCCGGAAGGCGCCAGGATCGCCTACAATCAGCAATCCCAGGAAATCGTCTGGAAGAAGGACGACCCTCCGGCCGCGGCCGATTCCAATTCCCTCTCACCGGTTTCCAATGCCGGCGGGGCCGATCGCCTTTCCCTGCGGGACAGCACCCAAAGTATAATCGAACAATCTGTTGTCAGAGCCTCTGCCAAATACGGCCTTTCCCAGGACTTGATCAGAGGCGTGATCAAAGCGGAGTCGGATTTCCAGCCCCAGGCAGTTTCACCGGCCGGAGCCCAGGGCCTGATGCAGCTCATGCCGGCAACCGCCAGGGAACTCGGCGTCAAGAATCCCTTTGACGTCACGGAAAATATTGACGCCGGGGCCAGATATCTCAAAAAAATGCTGACCCTGTTCAATGGAGATATCAAACAGGCCCTGGCGGCCTATAACGCCGGTCCTCGGACAATCCAGGAATCCAACGGCGAAATCCCCTACCGGGAAACCCGGCACTACGTGCAGCGGGTCCTTTCTTTTGCAAGACGTATCGCCTAATCCGGATAAACCGAAATGGATTCCGGGCTCACAGTCCCCAGTCACAGCAACCGTCGCGCGGCCAATCACAACAATCCATGCGCACAACCAAACCCTTCCCAAGGCTTTGAGTTGCGAAAATCATGGCTTCCGCTTAATATGAAGGGCTGAAGCCTGACTCGGCATGTGTTGCTGAAAAAACCGTTGACCGGCCCGCCTGTCCACAGGATCAGAGACAAAAGGAGCCCCATGATCGACCAAGCCTTCCAGCAGATTTTGACCGGAACTCCAGCGGACAAGTCCTTCGACTGGAGGGACGTCTCCCGGACCCTTTTCGACATCTTCCCGTACCCGGTGTTTGTGTTCGATCCGCAGGGTCTGGTCAGCTGCACGAACCAGGCTTCCGCGAACCAGTTCGGCCTCGTCCCGGGCCGAAAACTTGATCGCCTTCAGCCCGAGCTGTGGCGGGAAATCGCGGAGGCCCTCAGGGAGTCCTCTGCCGGGGCCGCCTTGACCTATCAGGAAACATCCCGGACCTATTTCTTCAGAATCCAGGCCGTCCATCCCGCCCGGCAGGAGGGCGACTTTTTTCTCTGCGTGGGCGAAGACCGCTCCGAAGAAAGTCAATATCTGGAGAGCCTGGATAACTCCCAGCAGATCATCCGGGAATTGGAGAGTATTTTTGAATCGTCCCCGGACGGCATCTGGATCTGCGATGAAACCGCCCGGGTCATTAAGATCAATCCCGCCTCGGAACGGATCAACAACATCCGGGCCGAGGAAGTCCTCGGCCGGAGCATGCAGGAACTGATCGAGGAGGGATTCATCGACTGCTCGGTCACTCTGGAGGTGCTGAAGAAGAAGAAAGCGGTCAGCCTGCTCCAGACCACCAAGGAAGACAAAAAACTGGTGGTCACGGGCAATCCGATCTTCAACCAGAACGGCCGGCTCATCCGGATCATCACCAATGAAAGAAACATCAGCGACTTCGAAGTATTAAAAAATGAGCTCGAAAGGCAAAAAGCGCGACATCATGAACTCAGCCACCACTTGAATGAATTGCAGCAAAGCGAATTCATCTCCAAGAACATCATCGCCCACAGCGCGAATATGATCAATGTCCTCCGGCAGGCCGTGACCATCGCGCCAACAAAGACAACCATCCTGATCCTCGGGGAAACCGGAAGCGGCAAGGGGCTTTTGGCCAACCTCATTCATCAGCACTCAGCCCGGGCCGACAAACCCTTTATCAAGATCAACTGCGGGGCCATTCCCCACTCCCTCATCGAATCCGAATTGTTCGGCTACGGTCCCGGGGCCTTTACCGGCGCCAGCAAGAACGGAAAAATCGGCAAATTCGAACTGGCCCACGGGGGTACCATCCTGCTGGACGAGATCGGCGACCTGCCCCAGTCCGCCCAGGTCAAACTGTTGCAGTTTCTGGAAGAAAACCACATCACCAGACTCGGCGAAACCGCGCCGCGGGATTTGGATGTTCGAATCCTGGCCGCCACCAATCAGGATCTTCAGGAGATGGTCCGACAGAATCTATTCCGAAAGGACCTCTACTACCGCCTGCATGTGGTCCCCCTGGTACTTCCCGCCCTGCGGGAACGTCCGGACTGCCTTTACTCGCTGATCCGGCATTTCCTCAAACATTTCGCCCGGAAATACGAAAAAAAGGGTATCCCTCAACTCAAGCCGGCCGCCCTGAAAGAACTCCTCGATTACGACTATCCCGGGAATATCAGGGAACTCATCAACATCTGCGAACGGCTCGTCCTCCTGAGCGGTCCGGAAATGATCCAACGGGACGACCTCCCCCGGAGTCTGATGACCCGGGCTTCGCACACCGATACCGACCAAGTCCTCTGGGACGGCAAGACCCCTCTGCACAAGGCCATGGACCTCCTGGAATCGCAAATCCTGGAACAGGCCCAAAAAAACCTCAAGACCCAGACCCAAATGGCCAAAGCCCTCGGACTCAATCAATCCAGCGTGGCCCGCAAGCTCAAAAAACACTGTCTGTAGTCCTCCGCGGTCCCCTGAACTCTCGATCCGGCTTTTTCAATTTACCCATTTCCTCCCCCTTTACTTCTCACTTCTTTTCTCTATAATTAAAATTGAAAGTGCATAGTTATGGCTCTTTCTCCTGAAGCAGCACTCCCGGTCTTTTCGGCAGACAGCGGTGAATCAAGAGTGGAGTCCGAAATATGCAAAATTCGATATTATCCATTAATGCATATAATTCAAAAAACAATAATTTTTGATATTTAAAAATATATTTATTCAATAACGCATAAAATCCGGGCTACATTCTCAAATTCCGGCCTGCCGGAACAAAAATCGGTCCGGGCTATGCTTCGTAACCAATCGACATTTCACATTTTTTAAAAACAGACCTCTCCCGGCAGAATGTGGCATAGGGATTGCAAGTTATTTCAACTGCAGTAAGCGCCAAACAACGCAGGATCATCACAAACAAAGGAGGGCAGAACAACAAGGAAACCCCCGAGAGACGTCTGTTCAAATCCGGTAAACCCCAGAAACCAAAGGAGAGACATCATGAAAAAACATCTGTTTTCATCGAACCTCGCCATTCTGACGGCTGTTTTGTGTATTTGTTTCCTGTTTTTGACAACAGCGACCGTCTCCAACGCTGCCAAGCCCTTTGCCGGGGAAACCCTTGTCGTGGGGATCTGGTCGGGACCCTATGCCGATCATTTCAAGGAGGCCATCGGCCAGCCCTTTGAGGAAATGACCGGCGCCAAGCTGCAGTATAAGTACTCCTGGGACTTCACCCCGGAGATCATTGCCGCCCCTGAGGATCAGCCTCCGCTCGACGTCGCGGAAACCGCCGATGCCGACTACCTCGTCGGTGTCAAGAGAAAGCTCTGGCTGCCTCTGCGCTACGAAAACATCCCGAACATCGACAATGTCCATCCCTACGTCAAAGACCAAATGTCCCCTACCCTCGAATATGGCGTACCCTTTGATCTCGGGGTCCATGTCCTCATGTACAGAAAAGACCTCGTCAAACAGGCGCCGCAGTCCTGGGAAGACCTTTTCCGCGATGAATTCAAAGGCAAAATCGGTATCGAAAGGTGGTTTCCCTACTGGGTCTATGTGGGCAGCTATCTGACGGATTACTCACCGCCGGAAAAGGCAATCTACAGCGAAGAAGGCCGGGAAACCATGCTGGATCAGATGAAAAAACTGAGTAAACGATGGTTTTTCTGCTATGAAAAAGGGGCCGAATTCGTTTCAGCCCTGGATGCCGGTGAAATCCTGGTAGGCAACTACTGGAACGGCTCCGGCACGACCCTGGTTCTTGATGATCCGGAGCGCTACGGCATTGCTTTCCCCCAGGAAGGCGGTGTGGCCTATTTGGATCATTTCACTGTGGTCCGGGGAACCGAAAAAAGAGATCTCGCTGAAGCGTTTATCAATTTCACAGTGAGCAAAAAAGCCCAGCTCGGGTTTTTGAAAAATCACTATAATATCATGGTCTATAAGGATCTCGAAGGACATATCCCGGAAGTCATGAAACGAAACGATCTCCAGCCCACGACAGTGGAGCAATGGGAAAAAATCACCAAAATCGACGCGGAGTTCTTAGAGCCGAGGCGAAAAGAACTGGAAGACAGATTCTTAAAAGAAGTGCTTTCCCGATAAATCTTCGCCTGACAGGCTTTGAATTGTTGCCATGGGGTTTTTCGCATCGATCAAGCAGGAGCGGTGAGAACACGAGCAATCGCCTTGTCCTGAAATTCAGGACAAGGCCGTACCTTCTGCTAGGTGTGCCGAAAGACCCCTTGCAAGAACAAGGGATTCTTCATCCATCATGATGCAAGAGACAGCGCATCATCGGCCGGCTAAGCGGACGGGATGCTGAGTCCATACCGAAAACACGCCATTTGCATGGGGCAACAAAGGTCATCATATGAAAAAAACAGCCGTCCATCTCCAAAACCTCACGAAGAAATTTAATGAAGTCACTGCGCTGGACAATATCACCCTTGAGATTTTCAACCGGGACTTTTTCTTTTTATTAGGCCCCAGCGGCTGCGGCAAAACCACCTTGTTGAAGATCATCGGAGGACTGGAGTTTCCTAGCGAGGGTTCTATCAGTATCCTGGACAAAGACGTGACCCGTCTCAGGGCCAACAAGCGGAACACCTCCATGGTTTTTCAAGAATGGGCCCTGTTTCCACACATGAGTGTCTATGACAACATTGCCTTCGGTCTGAAAAAACGAAAATTCGACAAAAAAACCATCACCCGGAAAGTGGACGAACTCCTGGAGCTTTTGCATATGGCCGGGTACCAGAACCGGATGCCGTTCGAACTGAGCGGAGGACAGCAGCAACGGGTGGCCATCGCCCGCTCGCTGGCCATCGAACCGGAAGTCCTCCTCCTGGACGAGCCCCTGTCCAATCTGGACCTGGCTCTGCGCCAGCAGATGCGGGTAGAGCTGGTCAGGCTGCATAAAGAGATCAACAAGACCTTTGTCTATGTTACTCACGACCAGACCGAAGCCTTGAGTATGGCCAACAGGATCGCAGTAATGAACATGGGGGTCGTCGTGCAGCTGGACTCGCCGGAAACCATCTACAAAAAACCCAAAAACGAATACGTCGCCAAATTTATCGGCGAAGCGAACGAGATCAAAGGAACCATCGTAAAACCGAATCTGTTTGTCGCCGATTCCGGACTCCAGATAAAGGTTCCTGAGCAGGATATCCCCACGGACAGCCGGGTTCTTTTCGTGGTCCGTCCCGAAGAAGTCCACCTGCTGAACCAGGAAGAGGAACTCCCGGAGAACCATTTTCGGGCCAGAGTGGATACGGTGAGCTATTTCGGCCGGCAGCTCCGCTTTTATGTTCAACTCGTCGACACCGGGAACATCTTTTTCATCGATATCTTCTCAACCCAATTGAAGGCCGATATCCACCCGAACCAGGAAGTCCTGATCGGCTGGAAGCCAAGTCAAACCTTTTGTTTTCAAGGCTAAGCCCGGAGGTCTGAACAGATGACTGCCCGCACCCGCAAAAAATCGTCCTTGAAGTACCTCTTACCGGCCATCCCCTTGTGTGTGTTCACCCTCTGCTTTTTCCTGTTCCCTATTCTGTTGATGGTCAAATACAGCCTGCACCATTCCCTTCCCTATGGAGAAATCGAACGAATCTTTACTTTAGAAAATTATATCAATTTTTTCACGGATATCTACTATATCAAGGTCCTGATCAAAAGCTTTCTGCTGGGTCTGGCGGTCAGTGTGGTGACCATCCCCCTGGGCTATATTGTGGCCTACGCCCTCTGGCAGTCCCGGGGATTGAAGCGGAAAATCCTCTATATCTGCATTCTGTTCCCGCTGTTCACCAATCTGGTGGTCCGGCTTTACGGCTGGCGGATCATCCTCTCCCCGGCCGGCCCCATCAGTAACTTTCTCCAAAAGACCGGCTTGGCCGAGGAAAGCGTGAATATGCTCTTCACCTGGCCGACCATCGTTCTCGGACTGTTTTCGGAATGCGCCCCCTACTACATTCTGATCCTCTTCAGCGTGCTGACCCTGATCAACCCGAGATACATCGACGCGGCCTTCGACCTCGGCGCCACCCGCCTCGAAGCCTTTTTCAAGGTTATCTGGCCCTTAAGCCTGTCCGGAGTCATCTCCGGAGGGCTTATCGTTTACATCTGGGCTTTCGGAGCCTTCGCCACGCCCACCATCCTGGGCAACGCCAAGCACTGGACCCTGGCGGTCCACGCGGAAAGACAGATCCTCAGCCTTCGCGACTGGCCCTATGGCTCAGCCTTCGGGATCATCATTCTCCTGTTTACTCTGCTCATCGTCTTTCTGCAGACAAAACTCCTAAAACGAAAACAGATATATAGAGAAATTTAAAATCATGACCATTCTGTTCGAAATTTCAGAGTCATCCGAAAGGGGGCACCCATGAAACAGGTATGGGATTTCAAAAGCTTCATATTTAACTTTCTTCTGATCACTGTTCTGATCCTCTTGTTGGCCCCGCTGCTCATCGTCTTTATCAGCTCATTTCTGGACAAGGCCCATTTGAGCTGGCCTTTTACAGATTTTACCTTCAGGTGGTATGTGGAAGTATTCCAAAGAGAGACCTGGGTTAAGGCCCTGACCAACAGTCTGATCGTGGCTGGATTGACCACCCTGCTCACCCTGCTCATCTGCACGCCTGCGGCTTATGCCATCACCCGGAAGACCAACACCCTGACCGGGTTCCTGCGGACCTTTTTCATGAGCCCTATCATGATCCCCCCGGTAATGATCGGGATTTCCCTGCTAATTTTTCTCAGCAATTTCGGACTTCGAGGATCCTATTTCGATCTGGCCCTCGGCCATACCCTCTGGGCGGGCCCTATCGTCCTGATCACCATGATCGCTGTTTTCGAACGGATCAACCCGATCTACAATTACGCAGCCCAGGATCTCGGGGCCAATTCCCTGGAGATCTTCTGGCAGATCACCCTGCCCATGGTCAAACCCGGACTCATCGCCTCCGCTTTTCTCGCCTTTGTGCTCTCCACTCAGGAGTTCATCATCGGCCTCTTTCTGTACACCCCGAAAACCATCATTCTCCCGGTGGAGATCTACACCGCGATCCGCTACGAGCTCAGTCCCGCAATTTCCGCCATCTCGGTCTATCTCGTGGGCATCGTGATCATCGGCCTGTTTGTCATCGACCGTTTGATCGGCATTGAAAACGTCTCTTTTTCCGGAAAAGGATAAAACCTCACAATCCTATTTTTAGGACAAAGGCTGAACGAGACACATCATGTTGAACCTTGCAAACCCGACAGACAGCCTGCCCTGGCAGGAAACCGTGGACCTCGTTGTCGTTGGCAGCGGTTTCGCCGGGCTAGCCGCGGCCTTCGAGGCCAAAAGCGCCGGCTGTTCCGTGCGCATTCTGGAAAAGATGAAAGGCTACGGGGGCAACTCGGTCATCAGCGACGGCGCGGTCGCCGCTGCCGGAACGGACATGCAGCAGCGCCAGGGCATTGCCGATTCGAAAGAACAGATGCTCCGGGACATGCTCCGGGCCGGGCTGTCCCTGAATCATACCGAACTGGCCCGGACCGTGGCCGAACAATCCAAGGAGGCCCTGGAATGGAGCATCGCCTTAGGTGCCAGGTACCAGGACCGCGTCCAGGCCTTTGGGGGACACAGCCGGGCCAGGAGCCATCTCGCCCACCGCACCAGCGGATTCTCCATCATCAAACCCATGCTCTCCGCCTGCCGGGAACTGGGCCTGGACATCGCCACACAGCATAAACTTCAGCGCCTGATTTGCAATGAACAGGGGCGCGTCTGCGGGGTCCGGGTCCGGGAAGGCTACACCTACCCGGACCGCAACAGCGGGGTCCCCAAAAACATCAAGGCCAGGCTGGGAGTGGTCCTGGCCGCCGGCGGCTTTGGCAACGATCTCCCTCTCCGCCGGACCCAGGTTCCGGATCTGAACGAATCCGTGGACAGCACCAACAAGCCCTCCACCACCGGGGAGGTCCTGCGGCAGGCAATGGCCGTCGGGGCCATGCCGGTTCATCTTTCCTGGATCCAGCTCGGCCCCTGGGGCTGCCCTGATGAAAAAGGCTACGGGGTGGGTCCGGGATTCGCCTCCTACATCGCCATGCCATACGGGATCATGGTCAATCCGGACACCGGCCGGCGTTTCATGAACGAAAGCGCCGACCGTAAGACCCGGGCGGATGCCATTCTGCAGGTCGGCCGACCCTGCATCTGCATTGCCGACAGCCGGGGGGTCGAGCAATCGGGCTACGACATTCAACGCTGTCTGGACAAAGGTGTGGTCAGGGGATTCAGCGACCCTGCCGCACTGGCCGCCGCCTACGGCATTCCGGAAGGGATCCTGCAGGAGACCCTGCAGGCTTACAACGACGCCCTCAAACATCAAGCCCCCGATCCCTATCAGAAAAACATCCTCCCGGGCAGCGCCGCCCTGAAACATCCCCCGTATTACGCCATGCGGGTCTGGCCCAAGGTGCATCACACCATGGGCGGCCTGCAGATCGATACCCGGGCCCGGGTCCTGGACACCAAGCAGCGAATCATCCCCGGACTGTTCGCCGCCGGGGAAGTCACCGGGGGCATCCATGGGGCCTGCCGCCTGGGCAGCTGCGCCATCACCGATTGCCTGGTGTTCGGACGAATCGCCGGAAAAAACGCGGCCCGGAATGAACACGGCAACCACCGGGCAGTTTGAAACGAATTTTTCCAATGTATTCAAAACATAGCTCATCTTTCAATTTTACAAGGAGGCTCAGATGACTGCCTACACCGCTTTGCAAGAACGACGGGCCAGAAGCATTCCCCAGGGGGCCTACAGCGTTACCCCCGGATTCATCCAAAAGGCCGAGGGCGCTGTGATGACCGATGTCGACGGCCGGGAACTCATCGATTTTGCCGGGGGCATCGGGGTCAACAATGTCGGGCATGCCCACCCCAAGGTCGTGGCCGCGATTCAGGACCAGGCCGCAAAATTCATCCACACCTGCTGGCACGTGGGCATGTACGAGGCCTATGTGGATCTGGCCGAAAAACTGAACGTCTTAGTGCCCGGCGATTTCGACAAAATGACCATGTTCGCCAACAGCGGGGCCGAGGCCGTGGAAAACGCGGTCAAGACCGCCCGTTACGCCACCGGCCGGGCCGCGGTGGTCTGCTTTGAAAACGCCTTCCACGGCCGGACCCTGCTCGGCATGAGCCTGACCAGCAAGATCAAACCTTACAAATACAAGTTCGGCCCCTTCGCCCCGGAAATCTACCGGGCCCCCTTTGCCTACTGCTACCGCTGCCCTTTCCATTTGAGCCACCCGGAGTGCGGCCTGGCCTGCGCCGACCATCTGGAAGAATTTTTCATCAACCAGGTCGACCCCGAGGACACGGCAGCCGTGCTGGCCGAACCCATCCAGGGCGAGGGGGGATTCATCACCCCGCCGCCGGGATATTTTCAGAGAATACAAGCCATCTGCCGCAAGCACGACATCCCCCTGATCATCGACGAGGTCCAGTCCGGGGCCGGCCGGACCGGTAAATTCCTGGCCATCGAACACTGGGAAGGGGTGGAGCCGGACCTGGTCACCATGGCCAAAAGCCTGGCCGGGGGCATGCCTCTGAGCGCCATCACCGGCCGGAGCGAGATCATGAACACGCCCCATCTTGGCGGTCTCGGAGGCACCTACAGCGGCAATCCGGTTTCCTGCCGGGCCGCCCTGGCCGTATTGGAGGTCCTGTTCGAGGACAAGCTCATCCAGCGCGGGGCTGAAATCGGAACCAAGGTCCGGGCCAGGCTGGAGGACATGCAGGCCCGCTACGAACTCATCGGTGAGGTCCGGGGCATCGGTTCCATGCTGGCCATGGAACTCGTCCAGGACCGGGAGACCAAACAACCGGCTACGGAGGCCGCCAAACAGCTGACCCGGGACTGCTTTGACAAAGGCTTGGTTCTGCTGTCCTGCGGCAACTACGGCAACGTCATCCGCACCCTGATGCCCTTTGTGATCACCGACGAACAGCTGGAAAAAGGACTGCAAATTCTGGAAGAAGGAATCCAAGAACTCAGCCGCTGAAAACGGAAAAATTGATAGAGGAGGTAGCTGTATGCGACGCAATCTACACGCCGGGAAACGGCCCAATCGGGGTCTGCGATTCGAGGTCTTCAGTGAAGACGACCTCGAGGAGATCCACTTAGCCACCCTGGAAATTCTGGAAAAAACCGGGCTGTACCTGGCCGACGACGAGGCCCTGGAGATCATGCACGGGGCCGGGGCCAGGATCGACAAGACCAGGAATGTGGCCAAGATCCCGCCCTATGTGGTGGAGGACGCCGTCAGGTCGGCCCCCTCCAAGCTCAATCTGGCCGGGCGCCATCCCAAAAACGATTTTGTCATGGAAGGCGGCCGGGTTGGCTTCACCAACTTCGGCGAAGGGGTGTTCATCAACGACCCCTACAGCGGCGAGCACCGCAAGACCACCAAGGCCGATGTGGCCTCCTCCGCCCTGATAGCGGATTTCCTCTCCGAGATCGATGTCTATGAACGGGCCGTCGGGGCCGAGGACACTCCCGGGGAAACCGTCCAGCTGCACAATGCCGAAGCCTGGATGCCCAATACCTCCAAACACGGCTTCATGGGACCGGGCAACGGCTATCTGCTGCACAAGATTGTGGACATGGCCGCGGCCGCGGTCGGCGGTAAAGACAAGCTCCAGGACCGCCCCATCGTCAGTTTCGTTACCTGTCCGGTCAGTCCCCTGAAGCTGGAAAAGGACACCTGCGAGATCATCATGGAGGCGTCCCGTTCCGGCATGGCGGTGAACATCCTGTCCATGGCCATGGCCGGGGGCTCCTCCCCGGTGACCCTGGCCGGAACCCTGGTGGACCACAACGCCGAGATTCTGGGCGGTATCGTCCTCAGCCAGGCCACCCGCAAAGGGGCCAAGGTCGTTTACGGCAGTTCCACCACGGCCATGGACCTTCGCTTTGCCTCGGCCATGGTCGGCTGTCCGGAATGCGGGGTGATCAATGCGGGCGTGGCCCAACTGGCCCGCTACTATCTCCTGCCCAGCTGGGTGGCCGGCGGGTAGGGGGACAGCAAAGTCTGTGATGCCCAGTCCGGTCATGAAAAGACCCTCACCGGCCTGTTACCGGCGTTGGCAGGTGCCAACCTGATTTACGGCCTTGGGATGATCGAAATGGGCATGACCATTGATTACGGCCAGCTGGTCATGGACAACGAATTCGCCGCAATGATCAAGCACGCGGTCCAGGGCGTTCCGGTCAACGACGAGACCCTGGCTGTGGACGTCATGCACGAGATCGGCATCGGCAAGGACTATCTCGCCCACGAACATACCTATAAACACATGCAGTCCCAGTCCCAGTCCCGGCTCATCGATCGACGGACCAGGGAATACTGGGAGGCCAAAGGTAGCACGGATATCTTCCAGCGCTCCATGGAGCAGGCCAGATACATCCTGGAAAACCACAAACCCGAACCCATTTCCGACAGCGCGCTCGCTGAAATGCGCTCCATTGTGGAAGAGGCGGAAAAGGAGCTGGGTGTCAGCCCTGCCTCTGGCAGGTCTGACACATAACGTTATGAAATACATTTCATAACGTGCAGAGCTCTTTACAGTATGCAAAAATTTGAATTATTTTTTGGACAAAAAGAGATTCGGATTACAATAAACACCAAGTATTCAGCTCGCTGAATTCTTGGTGAGGAGGTATACTCATATGGCAAGCATCCAAACCCGTTTCGGTGACGGTTCGCCCGTGACCATGAGCCGGGGAGAACTCCGCCAGGATCTGGAAGAAGGAACGGCCGATGCGGCCGAACGGGGCTCCGTAGCCCCGTTGACGGAAGACGACCTTCGCCGCCTGGAAGACATCTTCGCCTCCCCGCACCGCTTTCTCGGTGTGGAACCGGGACGGGAAATCGTCCTGAGCTATGACGGGACCCCCCTGAAAATGAAACGGGCCCAGGTCAATGTGGACCGTCTCCAGTCCCTGCAGATCTACGAGAAGCTCATGGGCGCGGATACCCTGGAAATGGGGCACGTGGACTACAGTTTCAAACCCGTCAAACCGATCGTCACCTTTGAACAGCCCCTCATGGAGCAAGTCCTCTCCGTGACCACGGCCCCGGTCTTTTACGGGGCCATGCCCAACCTGGGACTGTACAGTCAACCGGACGGGCCCTTTCCCAACCCGGCCGAACTCATGCCCCGGGGACAGATCAAGGAGGCCCAGGAATCCTACGAGGCGGCGGTGGAGGAAGCGGTCAAAGACATTGTCTACGTCTGCGGCGCGCTCTATGAATCCGGCGCGGACGCCATTATCCTGGATACAGTCGGGGCCGCGGGGGACGCCGATGTCCTGGCCGGCCTGAAGGCCACCGAGATCCTAACCGAAAAATACCCCGGCATCTGTGTCGAACTGGGCATGGCCAGCGAATTCATCCTGGGCATGCACTCCGGGCTCTCCTACAAGGGGGTACGCCTGGCCGGACTCTATCCCCACGACCAGCTGAAACTGGCCCAACAGGCCGGCGCAAGGATCTTCGGACCGGTCTGCAATACCAATTCCGGCAAGTCCACTCCCTGGAACCTGTCCCGGGCCATCACCTTCATGAAGGCCTGCTGCGAGGAGGCGGACATCCCCATCCACGTCAACATGGGCATGGGGGTCGGGGCCATGACCGTGCATGATCATCCCCCCCTTGACGTGGCCTCCCGGGCCTCCAAGGCCATGGTGGAGATTTGCCGGCTGGACGGCTTGTAGGTAGGGGTCGGCGATCCCATGGGTATGGCCATTACACATGCCATTGCTTCGGGAATGGGCGGAATGCGGGCGGCCGGAGATCTGGTTGCCCGGATGCAGATTGCCCGGGGCATGAAAATCGATGAAGCCAAAGCGCATGTGGCTGGCAAACTCAAATGTTCGGTGAGCGACCTCACGGACCCGATCCTCATGAACGAGGCCAGGGACGAGCTGGGGCTCGGCCTGCTGCATCCCTACGGCGGCTCCCCCAAGTGTATGGAAGCGAAATTCAATATCGCGGAACTGCTGGAAATCGACGTTAACTGCGTGCAGCGTTTTCGCAGCCATCTCTCCGCATCCAACCTCTGATTGCCGGCGGAGGAAGACAGGGCACTGAAATCTGATCATATACTGATCCAACTTAGCTTCTATTGAAATAGAGACCAGAGACCTTTGAATCAGCAGTCCTTGTCGGGAAAAACCAAAATTGGATCAGTATACCTGCTAAATTCAGAGCTCTGTGACCGGTTCGTGGCATCAGCTGAAGTTTCATGAATGTCCAATTTTGAAAACAATCCAAACATTTTAAGTAGTTAAGCATTAAATTTGTCAGGCACTTACGAAGTCTGGAATTATCCACAAATCGAGGTTTTTATGAGCACCTATTTCAGCCGAATGGGCGACGGGTCCGCCATCGAGGTCACGGCCGAGGAGATCAAGGCCGACCTGATCGAGGGCAGCGAGGACGCGGCGGACCGGGGCAATATCCCCCCCCTGAGCAAGGAGGAGTACCAGCATCTTCTGGACATCTTCACCACCAGGGCCAAGTTTGTCAGCGTGGAACCCGGGAACGAGGTCATCCTGACCTACGACGCCGGGACCCTGAAGATCAGACGGGTGGGGGTCAACGCAGACCGGACCCTGGCCTTGCAGATCTATGAAAAGCTGCTCGGCGCGGACACCATGGAGCTGTCCCACGTGGATTACAGCTACAAACCCGTGAAGGCCATTGTCGGGTTCGAGCAGCCGGTTCTGGAACAGGCCCTGCTCTCCACCCATGTGCCTCTGTTTTACGGGGCCCAGCCCAATCTGGGCCTGTACAGCCAGCCGGACGGCCCGTTTCCCAATCCGGCCGAACTCCTGCCCAAGGGAGACATCAAGGGGGCCCAGGCATCCTATGAGGCCTCGGTTGAGGACCTGGTCCAGGATATTGTCTACATCGCCGAATGCATGATCGAGTCCGGTGCGGACGGGATCAATCTGGATACCACAGGCGCAGCCGGAGACGCCGATTTCCAGGCCTCCCTTCTGGCCGCGGAGCAGATCAGGGCCAAGTATCCCGAGGCCTGTATCGAACTTGGCATGGCCGGGGAGTTCGTCCTGGGCATGCACAGCGAACTGACTTACCAGGGCGAGCGCTTGGCCGGGATGTACCCCCACCGGCAGGTCAAGATGGCGGAAGCGGCCGGGGCGAGCATCTTCGGTCCGGTAGCCAACACCAACACCAGCCGCTCGGCCGCCTGGAACCTGGCCCGGACCGCCACCTTCATGAAGGCCTGCTGCGAGGCGGCCAGCATTCCGGTCCATCCGAACATGGGCATGGGGGTGGGCGGGGTGACGGTCAACGACCATCCGCCGGTGGATATTGTCTCCCGGTCCTCCAAGGCCATGACTGAAATCTGCCGGCTGGACGGCTTGTAGGTAGGCGTCGGAGATCCTTTTGCCATGGCCATAACACATGCGCACGCCTCAGGCATGGGCGGGATGCGGGGAGCCGGAGATCTGGTTGCCCGGATGCAGATGACCCGGGGCATGAAAATCAAGGAAGCCAAGGCGTATGTGGCCGAAAAACTGAAAGTCGGGGTTGCCGAATTGACCGATCCCGTAATCATGAACGAGGTGCGCTCAGAGCTGGGCCTGGGCGAGATGACCCCGGTTCCCGGTATTGCCAAGGGCATCGAGGCCAAGCACAACATCGCCCGGGTCCTGGACCTGGACATCAACTGCGTCCGCAAGTTCAAAACCAGGACCGGAGGATGAGGGGGAAGACGGAAGTCGGAAGTCGGAGGGCGGACGTCGGGAAGAGGAACGTCGGAGATCGGAGGTCAGCCCTGTCGCTGGCTGCAGACGCCCAGTTTGATCGAGTAATGAAACCTTGAGTCACCTCCTCCGTCATTCCGGCGAATGCCGGAATCCAGACTGAAAATGTAAGAGCTGGACCCCGGATCTCAGTCCGGGGCAGGCGGAGAAAGCAAAGTATAGTTTCAAACGAGAGGGCGGACATCGTCAGTCAGAGGATGAGGACAGGCGTCTGACCTCGAGTATCGTAAAGAGCTAAAAAAAACCACAGGAGTTTGCATATGATCGATGCCAAGACACTGCAGGAAGCAAAACAATTGATCGTCCAGCAGAAAAAGGACCAGGCCCTGGAGCTGGCCGAAAAAATCATAACCGAGGGCGGAGATCCCATGGAACTCATGACCCAGGGCTTCATCCCCGGCATTGACGATGTGGGCGATCAATTCGGCCGGG
>JAABTT010000048.1 GCA_011389765.1 Desulfohalobiaceae bacterium S24
GTCGGCCCAAGCCTGAAAAACTGCACGAACTGGGCTTGAGCTGAGTCGTCTATGCGGATACAGGTCAACCTGATCGGGGCATTCCACAGGTCTGCCCCGGGTAATGAAGAAGAGTTCGAACTGAACCTCGGTCCGGAGGCCACAATACAGAGCCTGCTCGATCACTTGGGGATCGACCCGGTCAAGCACATGATCATCCTGATCAACGGCCGGCCGGCTCAGAAAGAGCAAACCCTGAGCGAAGCCGACCGGGTCACTCTGCTGTCCGGGGTGGAAGGGGGATAAAGGAACAGTATGCACCCGCTCATTGTGTTTTTAAGCAAACAGGCACAGGCCGTCCGTCAGTTGGAAGCGGAGGCTGAACAGGCCCTGCACCGGGAGAAGGCCCCGGAACGATACCGGGGCTGTCTCCTGGAAAAAGTCGAAATCCTTAGTAGTCTTCCGGATGGCATCCAGGACCTTCTCAGCGGCCTCGATCCAAAGCTGCAGCAGGAGGTGCAAACCGCGATCAGGGATTTTGCCCGCCGGGCGGAACAGGCCATGGAGGTGGACAGTATCTTTTTTATGCGCCAGCTCCTCTACCCTGAGGACTATGAGCAAGGCCGGCCTAACTCGCTGGAAATCTTCATCAACAATCTTCAGTCCAAAATAGACCCCTCGTAAACCGCTCCCTGAACAGGGCACAGCCGCTGCTGTGCAGAGCGCTTGATGCTCCTGCTTGGAGGCCGCTTAAAAACAGCCTCCAGAAGTATGTCACAGGCTAGCCTGCGTATCCTTGCGAGTTCAGGGAATACTTTGGTTTGCCTACTGCCTGCAGGCCGGAGCCGGATCCCGCCGGGTTCGTTTGCTCTTCCGGGAATGCCGGGCTTCGACCGGGACCTTGTGGCGGAGGAGCCGCTCGATACGGCCCAGAAGACCACGCTCTTCAGCACTGCAGAAAGAGACGGCGTCGCCTGCTGCCCCGGCCCTGGCCGTCCGGCCGATGCGGTGCACATAGGTTTCCGCTTCGCGGGGCAAATTGAAATTGATCACATGGGAAATACCGGTCACGTCGAGACCTCTCGCGGCGATGTCCGTAGCCACAAGGACCCGGACCTTCCCGTTTTTAAACTGGGCCAAAGCCTCGGTCCTGGCTTTTTGGCTCTTATTGCCGTGAATGGCAACGGCGGCAATGCCGGCTGCACTCAGCTGCTGGGTGATGCGATTGGCGATATGCTTCATCTCGGCGAAGACAAGGATTTTCCGTTTTTCCTCATCCCGGAGCAGGTCGGTCAACAGCGCGACTTTATCCTGCTTCTCAACAAAGAGGACCTTCTGGCTGATTTTTTCCACGGCGGGCTGTTCCGGGGTGATGGTCACCCGAACAGGATCCTGGACCACTTCATTGGCCAGTTCGGCAATGGTCTTGGGAAAGGTGGCCGAGAAGAGGAGCGACTGACGTTTGACCGGCAGCAGCTTCATGATCCTGCGAATATCGGGGAGAAATCCCATATCCAGCATCCGGTCCGCCTCGTCGAGCACAAAGGTCTCGACGCTGCTCAGCTCGAGCTCCCCTTGATTCAACAAATCGAGCAGCCGTCCCGGAGTCGCGACCACGATATCCACGCCCCGCCGGAGGGAGCGGACCTGGGGATTCTGACCGACCCCGCCAAAGATCGTGGTCTGGCTGACCGGCAAAAAACGGCTGTAGGCGGCGATGCTCTCAGCAACCTGGGCTGCCAGTTCGCGGGTCGGCGCCATGATAAGGGCCTTGGGCGCCCCGGGTTTCGGACGAACGTTTTTGCTGTGAAGATGCTGAAGCAGCGGCAAGGCAAAGGCGGCCGTCTTTCCGGTTCCGGTTTGGGCGCATCCCAGGAGATCTCTGCCGCCCAGAAGATGTTCAATGGACTGCTCCTGAATTGGCGTGGGGATCAGATGAGACTGCCGCTTGAGGGCCTTTTGCAGTTCCGGGATCAGGCTCGTAAAGACGCCTGTCAAGGTGACGGAGGCCTCTTCTTTTCCAAGGGGCTTCGGCTTGACATCCGGGGCCGAGAAGAGGGGCGGCAGGGAAGTATGCTGGTTGGTTGAAGACTGGGACTGCTTTTTGGGGTTTGATTTTCGAGTCGATTGACTTTTGTTTACGTACACTGAATCTCCTGCCCGGCGTTTATGAAATCTCAACTCGCCGGACGGGAAGCGGAGAAAGGCTGCAAATGCTGCAGCACTCGAACGTTGCGTGCCATTCCTGCGCGCACAACTGATAAGTATCCTTGAAAACATCCATTTAGTCAAGCACAAAAAAAATGCAGAAAGTTCTTCTCACATCCGCAGCCGGACGTGATAGCCCTGATCGCCCCTGGCCACGTACATCATGACGCTTTTCAGCATCCGGGCCCGCATAAAGGCCTCTAGAAAATCATGCTCTGCTTTCATCCGCAGCCCGGCGATCTGATAAATCCGGTCCCCTCGGCGCAATCCGAGTTTATCCGCCGGACTGCCGGAATGGACCTGGGAGACTTCCAAAAAGTCTCGTCCTTCCCGGAAGGTAAAGCCCCAGCGTTTTTGGGCAAGATCAATGACCCGTTCTCTGGAAAATGCCTCCGGGGTCACGGCAAAAGTCCTGTGCTCAGAATCCCGCCAGACAGCGGCCTCGATCCTCTGCCCCCGGGTCATGTTGCGGATGAGCTGCAGATAATGCCCCTTGTCCTTAATCTGCACCCCCTCCAGACTCAGCAGAACATCACCCTGCTGCAAACCGGCTGTATCAGCCGGAGTTCCGGGAAAAATCTCGGCAATGAGCATGCCGCCCAGATCATTCAGGCCAAGATACCGGGCGATGCGCTGATCCACGTCCTGCCCCGTCAGACCCAGCCAGACCGGCTTGACCCGGCCGAAGTCCATGAGTTCCTGGATGACCCGTTCGGCCTTGTCAATGGGGATGGCAAAGCCTATTCCCTGGGCTTTGGCATAAATCGCGGTGTTGATTCCGATCAAATGTCCATAAATGTTTAACAGGGGGCCCCCGCTGTTGCCCGGATTGATCGCGGCATCCGTCTGAATGAATCCGGTATAGGTTCCGCTTTTGGTCTCCACGGCCCGGTCCAGGGCGGAGATCACCCCGGTGGTCACGGTGTGCCGGAAGCCAAAGGGATTGCCGATGGCAATGATCGGCTCCCCGATGAGCAGATCGTTGGAATGCCCCCTGGATACCTCGGGGAGTTGCTCCTGGATATCCAGTTTGAGGAGAGCCAGATCAAAATCAGGATCCGAGCCGGCCAGCTCGGCCTCGAAACGCCTCCCGTCCAAAAGGCGGACCCTGATATTCGCGGCGCCGGTGATGACATGGGCATTGGTCAGAACGAGGCCTTTTTTCCCGTCGATGATCACCCCGGAACCCAGACTTTTCGCTTCATACTGTCTTTTTTGACTAGGGAATATATCCTTGAAAAAGGGGCTGAAAAAATCATCTCCCCCGAAGAATCCGCCAAAAGGATTCACATCCCGTTCATAGACCTTGGAAGCCTGGATATTCACCACGGCCGGAGAAGCCTGCTCCACAGCCCGGACCACCGGGGTTCGCCGCAGATCCTCGCTCTGGGCCAGGGACGGGGTTTGCCCGCCCGGGCCCAGAAGAGCACACACCAAGGCCGCAATGCCTAGAGAATACAATTTCACACTGATCACTCCATCATGGGCTATACATTCGATATCTTCAAAGCCTTTGCCCCGTATATTCTCAGCTTCCAGCAAAAAAACAGACGGCCCCTTCTCGAAGGCCTGCTGATCCTGCCCGGCTCTAAAATCATATCATAAGGCCATCAACCGCTGTATCCGTTCCTGAACCGGAGGATGTGTGCTGAAGAGGTTCGCCAGGCTCTGCCCGCTGAAGGGATTCACGATAAACAGGTGGGCCGTGGCCTGATTACCCTGTTTCATGGGCACTCTCCGGCTGTAGGCGTCCAGCTTTTGCAGGGCTCCGGCCAGATGCCTCGGATTTCCTGAAAGCTGGGCCCCGGTTCGATCCGCAAGATATTCCCTGGACCTGGAAATGGCCATCTGAATGAGCATGGCGGCAATAGGGGCCACAATGGCCAGAACAATGGCCAGAAAAGGATTGCCGCCTTCATCGTCACCGCCGCCCATCCCAAAGATGGCCGCCCACTTGACCATACTGGAGACAAACATGATCACCCCGGCCAGGGTCGCGGCCACACTCTGGATGAGGATGTCCCGGTTTTTAATGTGTCCGATTTCATGGGCCAGAACCCCCTTCAACTCCTCGAGGCTGAGAAGGTGCGTGATGCCTTCTGTCACTGCTACCACGCTGTTATTCGGGGACCGGCCGGTTGCAAAGGCATTGGGGGCCTCCTGGGGGATAAGAAAAATTCTGGGCTTGGGCAGGCCGCCTCTGGAGGCCAACCCTTCAACCATTCTGTGCAGATCCGGGGCATCGTCCGGACCGAGTTCCCTGGCCTTATACATGGACAGGACAATCCGGTCCGAAAACCAGTAACTGCCCACATTCATGGCGATTGCCAATATGAAAGCCAAAATCAAGCCGGTCTGTCCCCCCAGCATTCTGCCGAACAGCAAGATGATTGCCGTCAGCAAGCCAAGCAGCAATCCTGTCTTCAATTGATTGGTCATTGTTCATTCTCTCCTTTCATTCTTCACTAACTTCGATTTTTTTTGAATATTCAAGATCCCCGACTTTCGGGATCGTGATCGTCAAAAGACCGTTTCGAAAAAAGGCCTGAATATGTTTCAGGTCGGCATTTTCCTGGAGTCCAAACTTCCTGGCAAAAGGACCATAGGAGCGTTCCAGAAATTGATACCGGCTGCCGGTCACCTCCTTGATCATTTCCCGTTCACCAGAGACCCACAACTCTTGATTGGCAACCTCCAGAGAGACATCTTCCTTTTTCAGGCCCGCAAGCTCCAATTGGATCACATAGCTGTTTTCCGTCTCATAGGCATCAGCAGCCGGACACCAGGTTGCCGGCCGTTCGGAAATCCTGTCGCTGCTTTCGAAGCGTTCCAGCGCTTCTTCCATAAGGCTGTCCATCTTTTCTTTCATTCCTTGAATTTCCAGCCAGGGATTCATCGAGTATTTTGCCATGGTAAAGGCTCCACTTTTAGGCCGGGCTCGTATAAAACTTCAAATTCCTCTCATCAGGGTCGCTATCGGTATCGGAATCGGTATCGAGAAATGATATGATGAGGATTAAGACTTCGATTCCGATAGCGATAGCGATTCCGATCCCGAACCGGGCCTCTTTCTAAAGTTTCTTCGTTGATCAAACTGGCCGGTCCACCCTGCCAGCGGCCGCGCTCGTATGAAACTTCAGCTGATGCCACGAACCGGTCACAGAGCTCTCTTTAGCTCTAACGCTTCCGGCGAGGTCGCTCAAGAGAACTCTGTGCCCGGTTCTCTGTCCTGTGAGCTAGTGTTTGCACATGAAGTTTCTTCACTGATCAAACTGGCAGTCGTTGTTTTAAAAGAACAGCATAACAACCCAGTCGTATATTATGTTAAATATCAAATAATTATATGTCAGACCTGCCAGCGGCAGGGCTGACATCCAACTGCCTATCAGAAGAAATTTGTAAGTCGAAATCTGAAAAAGTCAAGACGAATTCTTTTCTGAACAAATGTATCAGAAATTTGGCCGGCCTACCCTTTGACAGCTCTGCCGTTTCCTGGGTATTATAAGGACTTGACTCCGGTTTCAAAACAATTCTCTTCATATCAAATCGGCTTCGAGTTGCTCTTATGCAAAATACGCCCATACAAATCGGCCTGGCCGGATTCGGAACCGTAGGAACCGGTCTGGCCCAGATTCTGCTGCACAACACCGAGTGGATCGGGAAAAGACTCGGTCGCGGACTGCACATCAAGACCGTCCTCGTTCAAGACCTGAACAAAACCAGGTCCTTCATCCCGGCCCCGGACACCCGTTTCGTGGACAGCATCGACGCCCTTGTGGATGATCCGGATCTGGACATCGTGGTGGAGCTCATCGGAGGCCTGGACAAGGCCTACGAGATCATTGCCGGATCCCTGAACTCCGGAAAATCCGTGGTCACGGCCAACAAGGCCCTCCTGGCCGAAAAAGGACCGGAGCTCTTCTCCCTGGCTGCCCGCAAGCATTTGGGCTTGTATTACGAGGCCAGCGTGGGCGGCGGCATCCCTATTGTGCAGACCCTGAAGGAATCCTTGGCCGGCAATCGGATCAAGTCTTTGATGGCCATCCTGAACGGGACCTCGAACTACATGCTCTCGGAAATGAGCCAAAAACAGATCGATTACTCCCAGGCCCTGACCCGGGCTCAGGAAAAAGGGTATGCCGAAGCAGACCCCACTCTGGACGTGGAGGGCTGGGACGCGGCCCACAAGCTTTGCGTGCTCATCCGCCTGGCCTATGGCCGGGATTATCCCCTGAACATGCTGCCGGTGCAGGGCATCAACACGGTAAGCGTGTATGATATCGGCAAGGCGCAACAATTCGGGTATGTTCTGAAGCTCATTGCCCTGGTCAAGGAACAGTCCGGCAGTCTCCAGGCCGGGGTTTTCCCGGCCCTGGTCAATCAAGACCATATGCTGTCCAAAGTAGACGGTCCGTTCAACGCCGTTGTCCTTGAAGGCAACGCTGTCGGTCCCATCATGCTCTACGGACAGGGTGCCGGTGGGCTCCCCACCGGAAGCGCCGTCCTGGCGGACATCATGGCCTTGGTCAATCAAAATGCAGCCTACAACAACACCGGCTTTCTGGAAAACGACCTCCGGACGGCCAACATTCTGCAACCGGAACTCACAGTTTCCAAACATTTCCTGCGCATCACGGTTCAGGACCGCCCCGGGGTCCTGGCGGTTCTGGCCAGAATCATGGGCGACCAGAACATCAGTATCGCCCAGCTCAATCAAACCCAGGAAGCCGCCGGACAATTTGTGCCCATCGTTCTTTTGACCCACGCCGCCCAGTTGCAGCAGATTCAATCCGCGATCCAGGAAATCGACAGCCTTGAATTCGTGCAATCCCCCACCGTGCACTACAGGATCCTCTAAAACTTTCGATTTTCGAAGTGCGATTTCCGATTGCTAAGACAAAGAATATGACAAAAGACACCGCGACCTTCCCCCAACCCGATTCCTGGTGGCCGCACCGGGTCTCCTACGGCGAAACAGATGCCATGCGTATTGTATATTACGGCAATTACCTGCACTGGTTTGAGCAGGCCAGATCGCATTTCGTCCGGGAACGGGGCATGGGCTATGCCGAAATCGAGGCAAGGGGGGTGCTGCTGCCGGTCCGGGAGGCCCATTGCCGCTACCTGGCCTCGGCTGCCTACGAAGAGGAGGTGCTGGTTCGGACCGGAGTCGGAAAATGGGGACGGGCCTCCCTGACCTTCGACTATGAAGTCTATAACACCTCCAGGGACAGACAGCTCATGACCAGAGGCTACACCCAGCATGCCTGCCTCTCCCCCCAGGGAAAACTCGTTCCCGTCCCTGACTGGCTGAAGACGCTCTGCCGTCAAAACCCGATCCTCTAAGATCCCGGATCAAACCTTCTGTCTTTGCTTTCGGCAATTTTTTGAGACGCGGCACTAAAAGCGCTTGAACAGTCGTTCCAGCTGAGCGAGTTCAAGAGAGACCACAGTCGGCCTGCCGTGCGGACAGTGATGCGGCTCCCGGCAGGCGGACCAGGCGGCAATGAGCTGGACGGCCTCGTCCGGGGCCAGCTCTTCACCCGCCTTCACCGCCTGTCTGCAGGCAAGAAGGCACCAAATCTGATCAAGGGTTTCCAGCTGTTCGCTGAGTACGGCCTTGAAAAAATCGCCGGCTTTTTGAACATCCAGACTCGAAGGGACGCTGCGCAGCAGGACCTGTTCCCGGGTAGGCCGTTCAAAGGAAAAACCAAGACGGCGCAGCAGCGGAGCGCACTTTTCCAAAGCCGGTTGCTCGGAGGGATGCAGTTTCTTCTCGAAAGGCAAAACCAATTCCTGACGCGGACTGTCTTCCCCGGTTCTTTTGAATTTTTCAAACAGGACCCGTTCGTGGGCGGCGTGCTGATCCAGGATGCGCAATCCATGCCTGCGGTCTTTGAGCAAGAGATAGGTTTTGAAGATCTGGCCCAGGTAGACCTCACCGGATCCGGTCTGCACCGCCATTGAAGACCACAGACCGGAGGCCTGCGAAAACCCTTCCGGCGCGTCACTACCGGCCGCAGCCTGGAAAGTGGCAGGCTGCAGGCCGTGGTACTGCTCCGGGACCTCCGCCACAGCGCTCGACTCCTCAGAAAGCGAGCTCAAGCAGTACTGCCGCCGCTTGCGAAGTCCGTCCTCCGACCCCCTCCCGTTCGATGCCGACTCATCCCTGAAATGGCCCCTGTCTCCTGCATAACCCTCAAGGCTTGCGAGTACGCCGGAACGGATCAATGAAAAAATCCCCTGCTCATCCCTGAACCTGACCTCTGATTTGGCCGGATGGACATTGACATCCACCGCCCGGCTCGGGACCTCTAAAAACAAAACCGCCTGGGGGTATTCCCTGGATAAAAGCCGGCCTTTATAGGCCTGGCGCAAGGCGCCCAGCAGGAGCTTATCCTGGACCGGACGCTGGTTCACATACAACAGGATACGGCCGGCCCTGGCCTGGGCCGCTTCAGGCGAACCCACCAGACCATGCACCCGGGTCCCGTCTTTGCCTCGAGAATCGACCCCAAGAAGTCCATTGCTGATGGACTCAGGCCAGATCCGCCGCACCCGCTCCCCGAGGCCCTCCCCCCGGGGAAATTGCAGGACAAGCCGGCCGCCGGAAACAAAGCGAAGTCCGACCTGCAGCTGAGCCAATGCAAATCGCTGGACCACTTCCTGGCACTTTGTGTATTCCGTCTGCTGGGTCTTTAAAAATTTGAGCCTGGCCGGGGTGTTCGCAAAAAGGTCCCGAACCTCGACCCGTGATCCACGGCGTAAAGGCGCCGGCTTCTTTTCAAGGATTCGGCCGAAGGCCGTCTGGAGGTGCACCCCTTCCGTATCCTGTTCAAGGCAGGAGAAAAACTCCAGGCGGGAGACCGAGGCGATGCTCGGCAAGGCTTCGCCCCGAAACCCAAAACTGTGAAGTGCCTGCAAATCGTCAGCTGAATCAAGTTTGCTGGTGGCATGCCGGGTCAGGGCCAGCTCCATTTCCCCAGCGCTCAGCCCGTGTCCATTGTCTTGAACGCTGATCAGTCCTCTGCCTCCGCCTTCTATATTCACTTCGATACTGTCGGCGCCCGCATCCAGGCTGTTTTCGATGAGCTCCTTCAAAACGCTGGCCGGCCGCTCCACCACTTCACCGGCTGCAATCTGGTTCTGGAGCTCCGGGGGCAACACTTTAATCGCTCTGTGGTCCGTTTCCGTCATCCTTCTGTCCCGGTTGTATACTGCTCCACATGAACTTTTTTCCAATATCACAAAGTTGTGCCGACAAACTCAATCTGTTCAATCCGCCATGGATATCCCCTGATGAAAGCCGCCCAGATTCAAAAGGTTGATCAACACGCTGACCCGGGTTTCTTCCTGCTTTTTGATATGCCTGACTTCGATCCCCCAACATTGCTTCTCATAGCTGATGTCGATTTCCTGACGGATGAGATCAGAGCTCTCAAGATCATTTTCATACTGAACACTTACCGCCCAGGCCGGGGTAATCTGCACCCTGCCCCCAAGCCGCAGAATTTTGAGCTCCTGCTGATTCTGTCGTTTGTATTCATCCATTTCCCGCAAAAAATCGAGTCCGAAATAGGCTTGATATTTCTCTCCCTTGTGCACACGCAACATATGTTCATGTTCAGTCACCGTCTCCTCGTAGGGTGAAAACCAGCTCCTGTTGTGAAGGGAAAGCCAGCTTGCCGGCCTCAGGCTCAACTCGGTCCGGATATCGGAAAAAGGGCGCCTGTCCGGATAGGCGCCCAGATCGGCACTGCGGTCGGCTTCTTCAAAATCATAACTCTGCTCCACATCGAAACGGAAAAAATCCCGGTAGTCGGTTCTCGTGCTGTATCGCGTCCCGTCGGCGGAAGGTGTGTTGACGACCGAATCCCGGCGCGCCGTCAAAAAAGAGGTCAGGGAATAGGTCAAGGCATTGGCGGCTTGGATCCTGTCCAGCTCATCAAAATCCGGGAACTCATCCTGATCTTCTTCAGGCAGATACCTGTACTCGATTCTGGGCTGAAGCACATTCTGGATTTTCGTCCACTGGGATTGTCCCAGGGTCTCGGGCCCGGGCCTGAGTTCTTCGACAGGACGCAGGTTGTAGATCTTGGAGAGGGAGCTGAAGGCGCTGACCTGAAAGTCCCACAGCTCCCTGGCCTGTTCTTTATCCTCCAGCCGAGTATTCCCGCCGATGCGATCCACCAGGTACACCGTCTCCCGCCAGTTCAGGCTTGGAATGATGCTGCCGTAATCGGAGTTGAGCGGCAGGCTCAATCCAGGATACAGATCGAGCCGGGTGCCTGTGCTGCCTTTTTCTCTCCAGAAATAGGTCAGTTCATTCTGGGCCTCCCATTCCAGAGGGCTCTTGAACAGCGACTGCTTGTAAAAATCGAAATTCAATTCCGGCAGACGCTGCAGGGTGGGATTGTTTTCAGAGTCCAGGTTGTCGTTCATGTAGCGCAGGTTTTGCGTATACTGAAACTGGGAGCTGAATCCAAAATTGTTCCAGGTACGCCTCAGGTCCCAGACACTGGTCCGTTGCAGAGCGTCCTTGTCCTCAATATCCCGCCCGAATTCATCGTTGAAAATCTCCCGAATCACATCAAAACCACTGTATCCTTCATCAAATTCCCGGAGATAATTTTGATCCGAGACATAATCCAGATCCAGCTTGGTTTTCCAGTGTGGAGAACCCAAATAGCCGTTGAATTTGCCCCTGAGCCAGAAGCGGTCGTCGTTGGGACGAATCAGGCCGTCATTGTCAAAGCGGCTGAGTTCATCCGCTTCGGTTTCAGCCAGCTCACTGTCCTGCAGCCAATCCACCCGAAAATAGCCTTTGGTCAGAGCATTCGGGGTCGTCCTGTATTCCCCGCCTAACATCACCCCTCGCTTGGACATGGCGTTCACATACAGTGTTGCGTCCTGTTCTTCTCCCAAAACCTGATAATAGGGCTGATTGTATTCAAGCCCCTTTTCCGAACTGTGTGCGATCTCCGGCCGCAAAAAGCCGGATTGCCGTTTGGTCTTCACCGGCAGCATGAGAAAAGGGGTATACAATACGGGCATCTCCAACACCTGCAGGCTGGAATGCCAGAGTTTGGCATAGCCCTCGACCTTGACCCTGCACTTGGCGGTTTTCAAGGACCAATCCGGGGTCTCGCCGTCACAGGAGGTCACGGTGGCGCTTTCAAAGGTGTAGGTCGACGGCCCGGTTTTTTCCATTTGCTCCCCATTTACATAGATATGCGGCTTTTCAAAAAAGACCCGGCCCTGTTTGAGCCAGCCCACTTTATTTTCCAGATCGAATTCAGCTTCCTCGGCATACAAGACATCCCCTTCCCACTCCATCTTGACCTTGCCTTTGAGGTACACCCACTTGGTCCCCCAGGAGTAGCGAGCGTAATCAGCCTGCAGGGTATCCTCCTCCTGGCTCAAATACACGTTCCCCCTGGCGTGCAGGACTTTCTGTTCCTTCAATACTTCGAGGCGGTCAGCCTGTAAATTCCAGGGCAAATCCCGCTGGATGTCCGGAAGAGACAGCTCCTGGGCATTGCCCTGTGCTGAAGCAAAGCCAAGCCCCAAAATGCCGAGAGCAACAATCCAGATCAGAGTCGATTTTCCATTCATGGGTCCATCCCATTCCTGCGTCTAGTGCTTTAAATTTCCCCGTCCCAAAACGAGCCAATGACAACCCGGATACCAGGGTTTGTGTCCCTTCAGCGGCTAGCAAATCCCTCCCTGGTGAAAAAATCCTGCAGGCTTTTCAAAATAGGTAATAAAAACGAGGAATTTTGTAAAGTTTTTTCGCTTCATCCAGGGCTCCTCACCTGACACTGAGCTCATGGGCTGAGACTTCGCAGAGCCCTCTTCTCAAGAAGACAATTTGCCTAATCCAGGAAAAAATGGCACAATTTCGGACTCGAAAAGCCTGGATACCCTTAAAAAAACATACTGCACTCTTCATGGCAAACTATGCATACTGCATCTTCTCCTCCCGTCAAACTGGGAAAAATCAGTTACCTCAATGTTCTGCCCATCTATTATCCCCTGGAATCAGGCAATGTTCGCAATGATTTTGAAATTGTCTCCGGCCCCCCGGCCCGGCTCAACGAACTCATGGCCGGAGGAGAACTGGATATCAGCGCCGCTTCCAGCTTTGAATACGCCAGAAACCACGAAAAGTATCTCCTGGTTCCGGACCTGGCCATCGGCAGTCAAGGTCCGGTGCAAAGCGTTTTGCTCATCAGCCGGCTTCCCCTGCAGGAACTTGAGCGCACGAAGGTCCTGGTCAGTTCACAGACCCATACCTCAGCGGCCCTGCTGCAGCTCCTGCTGAAAGAGCGGCTCGGACTCAGCCCTGTCTATCGGATCGGAAATATCAGCCGGGAAATGGAGGCCTCGCCAAGTCCCCCCGCTTTTCTGGCTATTGGCGATGAGGCCCTGCGCTACAGGAATCTGCCTGACTATCCCTATACCCTGGATTTGGGACAGGCCTGGCTGGAATGGACCGGATTGCCGTTTATCTTCGGCGTCTGGATCATCAATAAAGACGCCCTGCAGCACAAGAGGTCGGCATTGATTCGGGCCTGTGCACAACTCTGGGAAGGAAAGCAATGGGGGATGAACCGGATCCCTTTTTTCAGCGCCTTTATCAGTCAGCAGGGGATCCTCAATCAACAGGAAGTGGCATCCTATTTTCAAGGCTTGGTCTATGCATTCAAGGACCGGGAGCAGAAGGGACTGCGCTGCTTTTTCGAGTTCCTGGCCCGGGCCGGGGCCATCGACAGCGCCCCGGATCTCAATTTTTTCGAGCCGGGCAGCGAGTGATGATCTTTGGGTGTCCAGCCTCTTACAGGGCCTGACTCCTTGCCTGGATCAAAAGTTCTGTCTTTTATTTTGGCAGTTTGAGAGTCTGTGGCATTGAGCCCAGCGCTTATGGCTCAAAGCACGGGGCATTTTGGGGCGAGCCCCTTCAATCCTGGCGATCCTTGATATATTCCAGGACTTCTCCGAGGAGAAGCCGTTCCTTAGAATTCGGAAAATTGTGCAGAGCCTCCCGCGCAATCTGGAGATATCGCTCCGATTCTGCCCGGGTTTTTTGGCTTAAATCCAAATCTTCCATCGCCTGTATGATCGCCTGCTGCTCATGCGAAGCCAGGTCCCTGTTTTTCATTTTGCTCAGCAGTTCTTCCTGCTTCCTGGTTTCGAGCTGCTGCAAAAAGAAAATCAAAGGCAGGGTCAATTTCCCTTCCCGAAGATCCCCTCCCTTTGGCTTCCCCGTGCTTGTCGGAGACATGGAATAGTCCAGGGCATCGTCCACCAGTTGAAAGGCAATCCCCAGATTCAGCCCGAATAACCGGGCGCTCCGTTCAAGGACCTCGGAGGCCCCGGCCACAATCGCTCCGCTCTGGCAGCAGGTCTGCAGAAGATACCCTGTCTTTCCTTCTACAATCTCCAGATAATTGTCCACGGTCAGGGAGGGATTTTTCAGCTGCTGAATCTCCTGGATCTCGCCGGCGGCAGTCCAGTAGATGGCCCGGGAGACACTGCGCATCAAGGGCAAGCTCTCGTAGGCGGTGACCATCTCACTGGCCCTGGCCAGGAGCGCATCACCGGCCAGGACGGCTTCATTCACGCCGAAAACAAGATGAGCCGTAATTTTACCCCGCCGCAGCTCGGCCTGATCCAGGACATCGTCATGGAGCAGGGTAGCGGAATGAATCAGTTCCAGGGCCGCCGCCAGGGGATAGATATCGTCTTTTTCATAGCCCAGGGCCCTGGCCGTCAAAAGGCAGAGCATGGGCCGGAGACGCTTCCCCCCGGCCTCGAGTATATGGGAGACCACCGGCTTGACCAGCGGATTCAAATCGGCCACTGTTTCATTCAAACAGGATTCGATTCGGGGCAGATTGCTTTGGATAAAATCGTGAATACCGCTCATGCACCTTCTCTTATCCTGAAAACCTACGGCAAGGCAAGGATGGATTTGCCCTCAGGCCAACAGGGCCCGGCTCATCTCCTGAAGGCCGGCCAGACTTCCCTGGATATCCCAGTCCCCTTTCTCCCGGGAGCCGACTTTATTGGAAACACTTTGAGCCTCTAAAAAAGGGAGACCCTCCCGAGCACAGGCCCAGGCCAGGGCGAATCCTTCCATATTTTCCGTCTGCACGGCATAGCGTGCGGCCAAGCGATCAGCCTCTGCCCGGGTTCCGGTGACCCCGGCCACGGTGAGACTCTTCACATCAAACCAGTGTTCCGGAATATTCAGACCCAGCCTCCGAGCTGTTGCCCGGGGTCTGAGATTCAATCTGTCTTGAATCAAGTCTTCCTGGCCTTCTCCCAGTCCTTTGCACAGGGCCTGCACATCGAGCCCCGAGGCGGTCTTGATGCCGATTTCCGGCCAGATTTCCTCTTGGACGACCACCCGGCCCAAGACAGGAACCAGCCGGCAGTCAAAGCTTCCCGCGATGCCGAAATTAATCACGCCCCTGATCTTGGCATCCGAGCCCATGATCCGGCCCAGGGCCATGGCGGCGTTCAATGGCCCGACCCCGGTAATGAGCAGTACAAGAGGCTGTCTGCCGGCCTGCAGGGCAACAGGCCGAAGAGGCCTCAGGTCTGATCTGCCGCCGAACGGCGCCAAAACCGCCCGCATCTCCTGCAGGGTGGCGGTGGCGAGCAGCAGAGGCCCCTCGCCGGAGTCTGAGGATGTGGCTGAAACGGTCATAGAGAATTGAAGATATAATATTGAAGATATAACATTGCTGAATTTCTCATTCGAACTGTATCGGAGTCACACATTTCCATTCTGCAATATTCAATCTTATATCTTCAATCTTCAATGTTATATCAGGCCCCGTACTTGGAGGTCCGGCCCATGTAGTTCAACATCAAAGGCAGGACTTCGGTGCCGCGCACCTGCCCGAGGCCGCCGCCCAGCGATTTCGCCTCGCTATACCCGTCGACTGTGTCGGGCCGGAACATCGGCTTCTTGGACCAGGCCAGCAGGGGAGTATAATCCGAAGTGTGGTCGCCAAGGCTGCAGGACGTCGTGTGATCCGAGAGCACAAAGACTACCATATCCTCGGAAGCATGCTCCAGGATATAGGGAAGCATTTTCTCGGAGGATTCCTCGATCGCCTTGATCTTGGCCTCGACATTCCGGTCGTGGCTGACTTCGTCTATGCCCTCGATATGCAGAACCACCAGATCGCACTTGTTTTCCAGCAATTCCACGGTGGCCCTGGCCTTGGCCATATAATCCGTGTCCACATACCCGGTAGCTCCGGGAACATCCGGGACCGTCATGCCCATCAGATGGGTCATGCCCTTGACCAGTCCGGTTCCGGCCACACACCCGGCATTGAGCCCCCACTGGGACCGAAAGGACTTCAAGGACGGAGTCTCCCCCGGGCCGCGCGGCATAATCCCGTTCACCGGGGGCAGGCCCTGGGCGATCCGTTCTTGATTGTAGGGCAGGTCCTTGAGAGCCAGGTGGGCCTTGGACACGAACTCGTTCAAGATTCTGGCGGTATTCTTGGCCTCCGGGGTCGCCTGGGTGGGTTTGGACAGGATGATCTTGCTTTCTCCCGGCTGCAGCATTTCCAGATTGTCCAGGGCGTCCGGGAGGACATTGTAATTGGGGTCCATGTCCGAGACCTTGGCCGAAAGATTGTATCCTCTGAATCGCAAGACGCAGCGATAGTCCTGGGAGTTTTTAAAGGTGAAGTCCACCTTGGGATCGGAAAGCTGAATGCCGTTCAAAGCCTCTTCCAGGACCTCAATCCCTTCCCGCGGGTATCCGGCGGTCCGGTTCAGAATCTTCATGTCCGAAGTGATAGTCACATAATTGCAGCGGAAGGACACATCCCCGGGAAGAATATCCAGACCGGCCCCCGCGGCCTCCAAAGGCCCCCGGCCGGTATAGACCTGATAGGGATCATAGCCCACCATGGCCATGATCGCCGTGTCCGACCCGACAATCACCCCGGGGCCCAAAGCGGAAAACTGTCCGTTGATGCCCTCCCGGGCCATGCGGTCCAAAGTCGGGATGTGGGCCGCCTCCAGCGGAGTTTTTCCGCCGAGTTCCTCGATGGGCAGATCCGCTGCTCCGTCGAGAACGATCAACAGGCCTTTGTGTTTGTCTTTGACATCCCGGACAGCCATCCCAATAGGTGAAAACTTAATGACCTGGGCCGCGATTTCAGCAAGTTGCTCCCCCAGGGATTCAATCACCCGGGAATAGGCTTCATCAGGCGCATCAAATTTGATGAAAACCGGAATAAGCTTGTCTTCTTCCCGTTTCGAACCATGATAAATGCCCAGAATATTACAATTTTTATCGGCAATAGGCCGCAACAACCGGATCAGGTTGCCCGGTTTGTCTTCCAACAACACTTCGAGTTCGACCTTCATCTCTCTCCTCCAAAAAAGGCTGAAGCAGCCCTTCTTTATTTAAATTTTGTCCATGAACTCGGCAAAGCCCTGTTCATCCTTTGCCGCGGCCTCCAGCCTCCGGACGCCCTCCTGCAGACTCGCGAGGTCCGAGGCCAGAGAAATCCTGAGATAATGCCGGCCTTCGGTATCCCGGGTTCCGAAAGCGGTCCGGTCCAGGGTGGCCACTCCGTGTTTATAAAGGGCAAACATCTGAAACAGAGTGGAAGGCTGGAGCCCTCTCTGATCGTCTGCCTGCAGCCTGGCCGAAGCATCCGGAATACCCAGGCGCCTGCAGATGCCCTCGATATTCGGGAAGGCATAGAAAGCCCCTTTGGGCTGAACACAGCGCAGGCCCTCGATACGGTTCAGGGCCGCAACAACCGCATCCCGCCGCTCTTGAAAGGTCTTGCGCATGGACCGGACGATCCCTTGATTTTCCGGATTGTCCAAGGCCGCCTTGGCCGCCATCTGGATGAAGGGGGGCGTGCAGGAGTATAGATTGACATTCCATTGAAAAAAGGCATCGGCCTCCTCCACCGTGGGCAGCAGGGCATAGCCCAGCCGCCAGCCGGTCATAGCAAAGGTCTTGGAGTGGCTGTTCATGATGACCGTGCGCCCGGCCATGCCGGGCTCGGACACAATGCTTTCGTGGGACAGGCCGTCAAACACGATCTCTTCGTAGACCTCATCCGAAAGCACGCGGAAATCCGGATGAGCTTTGCGCTGCAGGATTTCGGCGACTTGCCGGAGATCCTCCCGGGTCAAAACGCCCCCGGTGGGATTGGACGGCGAGTTGATGATGATCAGCTTGGTCCGGTCCGTGACCAGGGACTCAAGGTCAGAGGCATCGAAACGGAAGTCTTTTTCTTCCTTGAGTTCGAGCGGCCTGGGCACCCCGCCCACGAGATCGATCCAGGATTCATAGATGGGAAAGCCCGGATTGGGATAGATGACTTCATCCCCTGGATCGACATAGGTCAAAATGCTGTACCCGATGGGCGGTTTGCCCCCGCTGGTCACCACCACCCGCTCCGGATCCACCGAGACTCCCCGGGTGTGCTCAATGTGCCCGGCTATGGACCGGCGCAGGGGCAAAAGCCCCCTGGGATCCACATAATGCGAATTCCCGGCCTGGATCTCGGCAATAGCGGCCTGGTTGATGTTCTCGGCGCTGTCGAAATCCGGCTCGCCGAGGTTCAGCTTGACCACGTCCTGTCCCCCCGACTCCACCTTCTGAATGTCCCGGCCCAGCTTGAAGGCGTTCTCAGTGCCCAGCACATTCATCCGCTGCGAAAAAACCCCCATACGCGTTCCTTTTTGTCCTGCTCTGCTGCTGCAGAGCCGTTTGAAAAAAAGGGAGCCTATCGCGAATTGTCTTTGAAATCAATTTTTTGGGGACCAAAAAAATTGACGATCAAAACCTTCGATAAACGATTGCGTCACTCAAGGGCCTCGGCAACCGCCCGGCCAAGCTCCCGGGTACCGGCCCTGCCGCCGATGTCCCGGGTCCTCGGCCCTTCCCGCAGCACGGTCTCGATGGCCTGCAGTACCGCAGCGGCCGCCTCCGTGTGCCCCAGATGCTCCAGCATCATCGCCCCGGACCAGATCTGGCCGATGGGGTTGGCCAAATCCTGTCCTGCGATATCCGGGGCCGAGCCGTGAACCGGCTCGAACATCGAGGGATACTCGCGCTCCGGATTGAGGTTGGCCCCGGGGGCGATGGCGATGGTCCCGGTGCAGGCCGGACCGAGGTCGGAAAGAATGTCCCCGAAGAGGTTGGAGGCCACCACCACGTCGAAGCGCTCCGGATGATTCACGAAATGCGCGCTGAGAATGTCGATGTGGTAGTGATCCGTACGGATATTCGGATACTGCTCGGCCATGGCCCTGGCCCGCTCGTCCCAATAGGGCATGGAGATGAACATGCCGTTGGACTTGGTGGCCCAGGTCAGATGCTTCTTCGGTCTGTTTGCGGCCAGTTCAAAGGCGTAGCGCAGGATGCGGTCCACTCCCCGGCGGCTGAAAATGTTCTCCTGGACGACCATCTCGTAAGGAGTGCCCTCATAGCAGCGCCCGCCCAGAGCGGAGTATTCGCCTTCGGTATTTTCCCGGACTACGACGAAGTCGATGTCTCCTGGCTTGCGCCCCCGCAGGGGCGACTCGATGCCGGGCATCAGCCGGACCGGGCGGATGTTGGCGTACTGTTCAAAGCCGCGGCGGATGGGGATGAGCAGGCCCCAGAGCGAGATATGATCGGGCACTCCGGGATAGCCCACGGCTCCGAGATAAATCGCATCATGATGCCTGATCTGCTCCAGGCCGTCCTCGGGCATCATGCATCCCTTTTCAGCATAGTAGGCGCAGCTCCAGGGAAATTCCTCCCAGTCGAACCTGATGCCGAACCTGCTCCCGGCAGCCTCCAGCACCCGGAGGCCCTCCGGCACGACTTCCCGGCCGATCCCGTCTCCCGGGATCACGGCAATCCTGTAGTGATTCACTATCGACTCCTTCTGTTAGGCTCATACCGATATTAAAAACGTTCGCGGTGCAAATATCCTGATCCAACTTCTATTGAAATAAAGACCAGGAACCTTTGAATCAATAAACATATTTCCTGTTGTACCATTTGTGCATCCGCCGATACTCGCAAAAAAAAAAGCCCGCCTCTGCATGAGAAGCGGGCTTCTACAGGAAGGGCTTACACATTCTTCCTTCTCTTCCAAAGCTGCATTTCCTGCATTTTCTTTTTGCGGTCCCTGGCCAGACCCTTGGCTATCAGAGCTTGATTTTTCCTGTATCCCCATTTCTGCTTATACTCTTCTGGAGTCAGATCGTGGGCGGCAAGGTGCCTCTTGGTCAAAACTTTAAATGTCTTGCCGCACTCAAGGCAGACCACGGATTTTTCCCGAATAGCTTTCTTCGGGTCGACAGCCGGTTCCTGTTTGCCTGGCACACCTTCCTGAGACGCATCGCCTTGGGAAACTGATTTAATACTTTCGGATAAGGTTTTCACCATAGAAGCAATCTCTTCTTCAGTCATATTCCTTACACCGGCCTGGGCCTTCACGATTTCCAAAGCTTCCTGTACATACTCTTCCATAACATTCTCCCTGGTTTATAGATTGCAATAAGGACACACATAACTCTTTTTCCTTGCATTGTAAAGAGTGTTTTTTTCTTCCCAAACCCCGCCTTCAAGCCCTGTTCGGAAAATACCCGAAACCCACCTTTGCATTGACAGATCCCCTCTGAAACAGCTAGAGTTTATTCCATGCAGGTTGTGCAATCAATACCTAAACCCGAAGGAGAATGCTTATGCACACGACACTCAAAATGATCTTGGTTCTTTTTCTGGGTCTCAGTCTCTTTGCCGGAACCCTTGGCTGCAACACCATCGAGGGTATAGGAAAGGATCTCGGCGCGGCGGGGGGTGCCATTGAAAAGGAAGCTTCGGATTAATTTCAAGCTTGTCCTTTGCACTGCTTTTGCTTGGATTAATCCTCAGCAAACAATCTCTTGCCGCGAACACAAGCACTCTTGATGTGGGATGCTGAAAGCTGAAAGCTCAAAACAATGTCCAAGTCCTTCACCCGAGGCTTCAAACGCATCGTCTGGGCCGCGCGCTTTTCAGGGCGGGGATTGCGCTTCGCCCTGCTCCAGGAAAGCGCGTTTCAGCAGGAATGCCTCCTGGTCCTGGCGGCCATCCCTCTCAGTCTGTGGCTTGGCCATACCAAAGTCGAACGGGCTCTGCTCCTGGGTTCGGTCCTCTTGCTGCTGGTGGTTGAATTGATCAACAGCGCAATCGAGGCAACCGTGGACCGATTTGGCGATGAGCTGCATGAACTCTCCGCCCGGGCCAAGGACCTGGGATCGGCAGCTGTATTCATGGCTATTCTCCTTGCCGCCTGCACCTGGGGTTTGATCCTTTTCACCTGAGGGCAATTATCAAGGTATCGGTGAAAAAATCCCGGAACGTGCCGTCATGTTAAAAAGACCCAGCCGCCTGCTGCTCCTTTCCTGCCTGTCCCTGTGTCTGCTTTCCTGCGGCCGGATCATCCCGCAGCAACAGCGGCCCGCCCCCTCTCAGACCCTGGAGCGGAGCACGGTGATCGCCCACCGAGACGGATCGGCCGGACCTTTTGCTGCAGGTCCTCGATCACCGGCGAAAATTCCCCTGACTCTCGGCTGAACCTTTCAGCGACCGCTTCTCTTCTTCCGATCCAACCGACTTTTTGGGGAATAGAGCCCCGGAACCAGCAGTTTGTGTTGTATAAAGCAAAATTGAATCAGTCTATCTCAAAGTCTATCTGGCAAAGGGCCTTCCGGCAGCAGACTCACCTGTCCCGCAGCTTCGTTCTTCCCCGGGGAGTCCTCCTCTGAGGACAGAAGAAGAGGTTCAGGAATAAGATCTAAAAATTCAAGCACAACTCCCGGTCTGTTGGTTATATAGCCGCTGGATTTTATATGCGACAATATTTTCAACTGCCAGATTTTATTGATTACATAGGGAAATACAAATAAATGCCTGTCATGAGCCAGGGCGATATACCAGGGCCAGCTCACAAATCCCTTGACCCCCAGACCATTCACATTTCCTTCTGCAAGCTCAAGCCACCGGCTCCAATTTCTTTTATTTATCATGTTTTCATCAAGCAAAAGCGTTCTGGGTATTTCCGGAGCTGATTGTTTAAAACGCTTCAAGATATCAAGATTCAAAGAAAATATGATTATGTTGGCTTTCTCTTCGTTTTGAGGCGGGTACCAATTTTTCCGCTTTAAAAGCGCCATAACATCCTCGGCTAAGCCGGGATATTTTCCGGTGTCTTTTAAATCCAAGACAAGACCGGGACTTCTTGCACTTCTTTTTGCAAGGTCCAGCAACTCTTCTAATGATACTATCTGCAAAAAATTATATTTTTTTTCAGATTTATGAGGAAATTTCTCGTTAAACCAGGAGCCGAAATCTAACGTTAATAATTCAGAGTAAGAGAATGTGCTGATATGATCATTTGCTCTATTCGGATAAACAGACTTTACATTTGATGTTCTTTTTAAATTGCTGTCATGTATAATGATCAATTTACCATCTTTTGTTCTATGAATATCAGCTTCTAAATAATCAGCTCCCATATTGATTGCTTCAGTAAAGGCAGGCTTAGTTGATTCCGGCGCGATATTTGAAGCACCCCGGTGTGCAATAACAGTAGGATAAGGAATATTTAAGTTTTTTAATATATTTTCACCTCTATCCGATGGCCTTAGTATATAGTATCCTCCATAAAATAACATAAATATGGCAAAAAATATTATCACAAAAGATATCAAAAATTTCACAAGTCTCATTTCCTGTATTCCAACCCTCCTTTTGGACATACCTTTTTAAAATTCAACTCGTCTGGTAAAAATAATATTCTTCATAAACTCTATTGTATGTAAAATATTTTCCTGATCAGGGAGTTCGCTGTCTTTTTCTCCCGCTTGTTCTAGAAACCCGATCTTTTCGATGCCTGTGGGCAGTCTGGCAAAGAGCTGGCTTTTATACAGGATCTGAGGAATTTCATGCAAAAACAATAAGGGTGATTCTTGTGGATGAATGAGGGAACGGCCCAAAAATTCTTCCGGCTTTTCCTTCTCCCCGCAAATATCCAGGATGGTCGGCGCCAGATCGGTCGTGGAGCCTTCGGTCTTGACAACACCCGGTGCAATATCAGGATGGATAATGAACAGCGGGATATTCTCCGGAGGCTTCAGACCGCTTTTGAGTATAAAGTTCCTTTTTGAGGAATATTCCTCCTTTTCTATCCCGGACTCATGATCGGAATAAACGAGAATCAAAGTATTTTCATCCAATCCCAGATCCTCTAATTTTTCAAAAAACATCCTGAGGGATTTGTCCACAAAGGCAATGGAATTGAAATAATCTCTCACCAATTCATTATTGACATCCGAAAATTCAGGTACAGTCTGCCACGGCGGATAAAAATCAAATGGAGTGTGACTGGTAACAGTAATAAAAAAGGCAAAAAAAGGTTGCTCCGCTTCTTTCAAAAAATCCAAGGACTGCAGAAAAAAATCATAATCATTTAAACCAAGTCCGGTATTCTTCACATCCATGACTTTGTCTTCAAAAGAAAAATCTTCTCTCCCATAAAATGTATCAAATCCCAGTTCTGGAAAGGCTTTGTGCCTGTAAAAAAAGGTTTTTTCGTTCCCGTGAAAAGCTTGAGCCGAATAGCCCTTTTTCTTGAATATTTTGACCAAAGATTCAAAAACCGAAAGATCGTTTATTTTAAATCCATAATTTTTATTGACCGGATATATGGAGGTTAAAAAAGAAAATTCCGAATCAAAACTCCCGTTTACATGCTGCGCATAAAAATTTTCAAAATACAGGGATTTGTCTTTCAAGGCGTTTAAAAAAGGCGTGACGGGTCTCCCCTTGTGCTGAAAATCGATGATCTTTTGGTCAAGCGACTCCACCTGAATCACGATGATGTTTTCATCCTTTTCAACTATCTTTTCACCAAGCAGGCCTTCAGCAGATGGAGGCTTCACCTCGACATTGCCCGCCTCCTCTGTGTGGGAATGATACAGTATGTAATATTCAGCCGCATAGAGAGGAACAAGGCCGTATACATTGACAAACGCCGATGTGCTCCTGTTAAAAAGAGCTATGGGCCTTTTATTTCCTAAAATTGTATTCGTCATCGCTATCTGCAGGAGAAGCAACCCGGCGACAATCAATCCGGCGAAGGCTCCCCGTCTGCGAAATCGGGGACCATAGGCATTTTTGACGGGAACCGTCCTTTTGACATTTGTTCGAAAAACAAACAACACCAGGCAATCGAGTATAAAAACAGCATCATAGGGCCGCATTAAATGATTCAATAAGACCTTGAACGGCCTGACCCCTCGGCCCATCAAAATATCACTCAGGCTTAAATAGTTTCCAAAATATCTATTATACCAGATTGTTAATAAAAAAAACACGCTAAAAGCAAAAAGAAAATACAATACAACATTTCGGCCTTGCCGGTTCTGCACCAAGGGCAGGACATAGACAAAAATGAAGAGAACAATGATTCCATTTTTGAATATCAAACCGGTCAGGGAAGGAACCTGGAATATCTGCAGAGCAAGGTAATTATACTTTAATAAAAACCCAAGCAGAAAAAAGGCTGCGTACAATTTCTGATCATTGCTCAGGGCATGAAATACTTTCACTCCGGGCTCCCCTTGATATAAGGCACGAATGCCTCAGCTGTATAGAAGTAAAGTATGAAACAGTTGGCCCAGAATGTCGATACGTGTTTTTGAAGATATTATGATATGATTTAAGCTTGACTCACCGTTCATTCCCTTCCACCGCGGCTTGCAAGCTTAACCTGCCGGCAGAAGATAAAAAATGGCCGGACAGCTTTTGGAGAACCTGCCGGAATTCTCCGTGTCCTTCACCCGGAAACGCCTGGAACGGCATATGGCCTTTGTCGAACAGCGCACCCGGGACAAAGGACCGCTCAAACACAGGAACGAACACTACGGGTTTCCGGTGATGACCAGGCAGGAACTAACCCTGCTGCTCAACGAAGTCACCGGGCTGCAGGCTGAAGGGAACGGGAAATACCGGGTGAGCTATCATCCCGGGCCGGGTCCATGCCCGCACCGGAATCCGGGTCAGCCCACTGGAACGGCAATCCCGGCGGCCAGGCAAAAGACACGGAAAACGCAGGGCACACTCCCCTTTTGAGCGTGCACCTCAAGGAAAGGCCCTGCCTAATCATAGGCTTCACGCGTTGCTTCATCACTCATGCAAGGAGAGACTATGGACCCTGTCTTACAGACATTTCAGAAGAAATACCAGGCCTGGGTGGAGGAGAGTTGGGAAGAATACCAGGCGCACATAATGGATCGCATCGTGCGCACCTACCCTTTTGTGTCCTAATCATTCTGGGTGCCCTGCAGGCCTTTGCCACCATGCGCGAGCCCGGAGCCAGGATCGAGCTCCCCTACCGCTGGAAAAGACCTGATAGGAAAATATCTTCATGAGGAGAAATATTCATGCATATCAGGAGGCAGATCCCTGGGACTGGAGATCCACCCCCACCCGCAGGGCCTTCAAGCCCTGCACCCCAGGCAGATCGGCCAGTTTGAGCTGTTCCGTGTTCTCCAGGAGAAAGCCCCGGGCGCAGAGATAGTCGATGTGCTCGTGCATTTCCTGGGCCTCGGCCCGGCTGGAGTAGATCACCGCGATTGTGCCCGGCTGGGTCAGACGTTCCCCGGTCCCTTTGATTGTAGCCTTGTCCAGCCGGGACTTGATGATCTCCTGCCGGACATCGTAGGCCCCGTCCACATCAAAGCGCTTTTCATCGTACCTGAAGCGTATGGAGATCGGACTGCTCTGGATGAGAATGAGCTGGGCAATGTCCAAAGGGACCGGCAGGGAGGATTTCAGCTCCTCGGCGATTCCGGCCAGGCCGCAGGCCGCTTTCAGCTGCCAAATGCGGAAGTTCTTGAGATAGGCCGGGTCAAAGCCCCCTTTTTCCAGGAGTGAATTTCCGAGATAGATCAGGTAGTCCAGGCCGTCGGTTTTGTGCCGCTCGAAATAGTGGGGCACGAGTTGCTGCAGCGCAGCCTCTTCCTGGTCGAGAAAGGTGCAGAGCCGGTCGTTGAGCAGGGCCATGCTGTTTTCGAAATCCTTGCGCAGGCTGTAGACCGTCCCCACCTGCGGGTTCAGGGCGGCCTGATAGGTGTCCACGGCCTCCCGGACCCCCGGGCCGAAGCGCTGGAGCAGGGGAAACAGGGGCTCCACCTCCCGACTGACAAAATCGATCACCGACAGATCCTCCCCGGAGTCCAGCCCTCTGCTGAGGCTGGACTGATAGCCCTCCAGCCTGTGGAGCATCTCCTGAACCAGGAGCATTGGCTTGATCTGATCCGCGGTCAGCAGCACGTTGCGGGCCAGGTTCAGATGCTCGGTCAGATCGCTTTCAATGGCCTGGTTGCGCTCCTGGCTGGACCCGCGGATGTCGGCGACGCCGTACAGGGGAAAGACATCCTGGAAGACGATGGGCTCGATCTCCGTGTTCCGGCCCATCTGGACATCCTCCAGGTGCTGCAGGGCCGCTTTGCGGAAGCGCCACTCCACAGCCGGATGGATCGCGGTGCACTCCTGCTTGATGACCCCCTCTATCTGATGGTCCAGCTCATCCAGGGATTTTTTCACGGTCAGGGTAAAAATCGGCCGGAGCTGCTCCAGAAGCAGTTCAGACATGGGCCCGAAACCATTGACGTCCGGCAGTCCGAGATCCATGGTCCCCACACACTGGCCCTGATAGAGCAGCGGGGCGATGAGCAGGGATCTGACCCCGAGATACCCGGCCTGCTCCCCTTTTTCCAGAAACCAGGGATTCTGGTTTATATCCTTGATTCTGAGTATCCGGCCGCTGTCCACCGCCTGCTCAAAGGGACTGCCTACAAATTCGCTTTGGGGGATGTGCCGGGAATTGGCAAAAATGCAGTTCTGGACCATATCGCAGCCCGTATTGAGCAAAAGCACCTGGTCGTCGCTCAGAGCGGCGATGCCGCTGATCAGCTCCGGTTTCTGAAACAATGTCCGCAGTCTGTTCTGTACCTGCTGGAACCCGTTCCAGGTGGTCATGGAATCCTGGTCGATGAGGTCGCGCTGAAGCAGGGACAGGACCTCGGACTGGGTGACATCCAGCATCCTGATCAAGGTCAGGCCGCAAATTTCATAATTCTCCGGCGGCAGGAGGGCCTTCATGGCCTCGGGATCGGTCAGGGCGTCGACCAGACGGGAACGGTCCTCTGAATTGAGTTTCCTGGAGGACTCCACCAGCGGCCTGGCCTGGACGAAGCGAAAGTCCAGCTCCATCCGGTAATAGCGCTCCAGCCCGGTCTCTGGATCGCGGACGGTTCGAACGATGGGATACTGCAGGTCCTCATCGATCTGGAAGCACTGCTTGAGAATGAACAGGTAGGCCCGGACGATCCGCCCGAAGGCAAAATCTTCCTGCTT
>JAABTT010000049.1 GCA_011389765.1 Desulfohalobiaceae bacterium S24
TATCAAACATGGCTGATCACAGTGCTTCAAGTCTATCCGCAGAGCCGGAGTTATACAGGCTCTGGTCAACAAGGGTATCTGGGGTATCTGGGGTCGGGCCGCAGAAAGTTGTTGATTATTCGACGTTTATATCCCAGAAATAGATGTTTTCAGGGCCAATATCATCCTTTTCCGCCCTGAAAAGGGCCATATAGGGAGCAGCGTCCTCTCTGAGATGATATCCCTCGGCGCCTTTGACGACATGTCTCCCTTTTGCTTTGAAGCCCAGTAACGATTTCACTTTTCCAATGAATGCTTGGCTTCCTATGGCGATACTGCCATATTTGATCTGTCAAAAAAGATGACGTTGGCTTTGACCCCCTGGGCGTAGAAGATGCCGGTTGACAACACATCTGAGTAGATGGCCGACCCGGTACGTTTCTCTGGATTGTATTCACCAAGGATGAAAAGCTCGGGCATTTCCGGCAGCAGTCTCTGGACAGTCGGCTCCCACGGGCGGTCGCACTCCGGCCACAAGATGCAGTGCGGGGCAGCCTGGACTTCGGGTTTGAACAGGGCGGCATTACGTATCGAGCGCAAGAGATGATCCATTACTCGCATGGGACATCGACCTCCCAATACCCTCCTCTGGCACCCCCCTTGCGCCGCAGCAAACCTTTGTCTTTTAAAAACTGTATATGACGCTGTATGGTTTTTCGGTGCAGTCCTGTTCTTTGGGCCAATTGGTTATAGGTGATACGCGGATCCTCTTTTATCAGGGACAATACCTGTTGGACCAGAGCTCTTTTGGGGACATCTTTAGGGACACCTTCAGGGACATTTTGTCCCTGATCTTGATATTTATCGGATACTTTTTGTTTTTCAGGGACAATTTGCTTGCTGGAGTCCAAAGCCGACCTGGCCATGATGGTCGTCTTGAAATAATCGTCACCAGCTTCAAAATGGGGGTCAATACCGGTAAATTGCCTGGTAAGGGGGATCACTTTGGTCCTGACCCCCATGCCCCTGGCATCAACATAGCCATAGTCTCGCATTACCTCCAGAACAATGGGGTTGCGCGGAGTTCTCCGACCCGCCTTCATTTTCTCAATGGTCATGGTATTGGGCAGTGCCCCGGGACTGATTATCTCCAGGCGGTCGACATATCGGGTAACCTCTATATCCACAGGTCTGGTCCAGTCCCGGTGCACCAGGGCATTGAGCACGGTCTCCCTTATAGCCTCCAGGGGATAAAGCCAAACCTTCTCACGTCGAAAGCTCCTGTCAACCTCGTTGCTTTCCACGGCAATAAATGGTTCAATGGTGCGTACGAATTTTTCCACCAACCCCTCGTCTATATTAGTCATTGCCCGTCCCTTTTCTATGCTCCAGCGGCCAAGCAGCGGCCCGTCCAACACCACATCCAGCAGGGCCTGGTACTGTTTATCGGCTACGGCAAAAGCCATGACTCTGAGGCCGGCCTGGGGTAAAAAGCGGCGAGGTGCAACCCCGAAAAGTGTCAGGCCGGCGATGGTGCATACCACCCGGCCCAAGGCATCGGTGGTCAAAAAACCGAGCCCATGCAGGCGCTCGCTCCATTCAGCATCGCTGACCAGGGACTGCGGCTCGTCCAGGATATCCTGCAGATAGTTTTCAAGCCTTGCTCGATCCAGATTTTTCAGCGATGTCCCTGAAACAGGCAGGGTTTCAACATGCAGCAGCCCCCCCGCCCCAAAGAGTCGCAGGACCTGCTCCCGGGTGGCCCTTCGGGTAGTTGAACCCACGCGAAGCTTGAATTCGACTCCGGAATTTTCTCCGGCCTGAATCAAGTCAAGGATGTCCTGTTTTTTCATGAAGACTTGCCTTAATCACGAGCAGTGCGTTTTTCTTCCAGGGACAGGTGGTGATCGTTGATTCTCTCGCCCTGAAACACATGAAACCAGGGCGCTGATGGTACATCCTTGCCCCGATCCTTTTTCCAGTGAATGTTGGGTTTGGCCTGAGAATACCGGCTCCTTTCCTGTCCACGTCACCGTCGAGGTCTCCTTCGGGCTCCGTCTTCTGGCTCCGGGTCGGACCTACGCAACCTATTCACATATCAGGAAAACAATGCCTCAGAAGCCTGTTTTCAGTCCCCGATGAAATCCTGCATGGCAGGGGAGCTTTCGGCTCCATTTCATGGGGCAAGCCCCGATGAAATCCTGCGCAGCAGGGTAGCCTCCGGCTACATTTCATGGGGCAGGCCTTAGATCAACCATTTTGCACCCAAAATGGGGGTTGTAAGCAGCAGACGGTTCCTGGAGAATGTAGACAGTTCCAAAGGAATTCTCCGTGATGCTGCGGTACTTGGTCCTTACTTCAAGCCTTCTTCACCGCCTCTATGAACTGAAGACAGCCAAAGACCAATGCTACTGTCCAAGCCTTTTACCGGGTCGTCTTTTCCTGGATGGAATCATGTTTTATTCCGGTTCAAAATGCTTATAATCAGCCGTTTGAGGGTTTCCATTTCATTCGGCCTGCTATTGGCGACAATTAAGGTTAGACTGGCCAGGCCATCATTGCTGATGGTCAGGCGGTCATGGTCAGGGTGCAGACGTTGATTTCTTTCAAGGAATAACAGAAAACACGCGGCAGCAATGCGCTTGTTGCCGTCAACAAACGCGTGGTTTTTAACGATCAAATAGAGCAGGGTTGCGGCTTTTTCTTCAAAAGTGGGGTAGAGCTCCTTTGTGCCGAACCCTTGGCGGATCTGGGCAATGGCACTTTTAAAACCATCACCACGCTCTTGCCCAAAAATCGTGGAATCAAAATCAGCCCGCATCTGCTCGATCATGTCCATATAATCTTCATAGGCGGGATAAGTCACCGGAGCGTCAGTATCGCCTTTATTGTCCAGGGTCTCGTGATCATAATCGTCCAGCAGCCGAAGGCCTTGAGCATATAGGTTCAACCATTGAAAATCCGCATCCGCTCCTTTATCTTCGATGGCCCGGCTTAGAATACGGATACCGTCTTTCAGCTGTCGCACTTCCTGCTGTTTCTGCTCCAGCCGTTTCTCGTTGATGGCGTAGCCCTGCAACAGATAATCTTTGAGACGTTTGGTGGCCCACTGACGGAACTGAGTGCCCCTCAGGGAATTGACGCGATAACCTACAGAAATAATTGCATCCAGATTATAATGAAGAATTTGTCTTGAAACTTTTCGTTGTCCTTCCTGACGAACTTGTGCAATTTTTGCACAAGTTGCTTGTTCATCAAGCTCCCCGGTCTCATAAATATTTTGAAGATGCTTGAGGATTGAAGTTCTGTCTGTATCAAACAATTCTGCCAATTGAGACTGATTCAGCCAGACGGTTTCCCCCTCAAACCTCACCTCTACTTCTGTTTTCCCGTCCACAGATTTATATATTTCAATTTTATTTTCCACGATTTCTTGCTCTTGTGCTATGGGACTTCTCATTCTGACTCTTATGCTAGGGGCATTCTTGTGCTACATGTCAACCGGGGATCGGACCCGCGCAACCTATTCATATTTCTGAAAAAGAATGCCATGGAAGGCTGTTTCCGAAGCTTAGCCGTTCCATTTCATACCCAAAAAGGGGGGTGTAAGCAGCAACCTTGTTTTCCGCTCTCGTCTACACCTCGACGGGCTTTAACTCAAAGACCCGGGCAAGATTGCTGGCTCTCTTGATGTCTCCACGACGAAGCGCCGCACGAACATCGTCGAGCCGGTAGGCGTCGTCGAGGGGGAGGTACGGAGACCAGCCGGTGTCTGAATCGATCAACTCAACATCGACTTCAGCCACGTAGTTTCCCTCGTGAACGAGCTTGGTTGTGTGTCTGGTGCTCATCTCTTTCGTCTCCTCAAATCATCAGTCCATTTTGTCGGGTCCGGCCGGTAGGCCGTGACCAGGACGGCCGGACTTGTCTCGCCTTTGGGTATGCCCCACACTGCGTGGATCGGTCTGCTATCCGAATCGTGCTGCAATACCAAAACGCATGGTCCCTTCGGAAAGTCTGGATAGTCCTCCAACAACTCCGCCTCCGCCACGCTGCCCACAACATCGCGCACAAAAATGTCGTCTTCCGCGAGTTCATCGTACCCGTGGTCGGACACCTGACCTCGCCTCGGGCGATCAGGATCTTGATCTGTTCCAGCCTTTCACTCATGATAAGATACTACCATGAGATGCACGATTGGGCAAACTATCGGTCGATTCATTTTGCGGAGAACGCCTGGCATGAGAGGCGCGCGGTTTTTTGCGCGCCCTACTCAATGCCTTTGTTAAGGCCTTCTTTTTGGGTCTTGTCGATTATCAAATACTGATTGCCAATCATGAAGATTCTGATTTCCAGCCTTGTATTCCCGATATCTCTTATCGAGCTCTCTTTTCTGCCATTCATGCATGGGAAGTTCCTGATTGCTCATAGCAATTGCGTCCCAAACATCTTCAATTAGCAATAATTTTTCAGAAAGATCCAATTCTTCAATTTTTTGCATTATTTCATCAGATCGCATCTCAATCTCTCCTTATGTAAATTTCTCCCGGAATGGTCTCTGAGACCGTTATCTTCCGTTTCGTCTCAACACCGTAAACCTCGGCTATGTCGGCCTCGAGCATGACCTTTTTCCCTCGGATCGAATAGATCTTTGTTTGGACCAATTCAACGATCTGATCGGTTTTCATCTGTACCTGAAGGGTTTTGGGGGCTTTTAATGGGTGACCCCGGCCTGTTTCTCTTGTCAAAACGTAGTAGAGTACCAAGCTTTTTAAATATTTCTAAAATAACTGCATCAGGTACTTTTTCATAGAATTCTGTATTTCTTATCTGCCAATCAAGGCTTTTTACCTGGTCAGACAAAACAACGCCTGTCAATTTTAATCCAGAAGGGATTATGACTTCAAAGGGATATCCTTTAATTTGATTGCTTACAGGACAGAATATGGCAAGACCAACTTTATTATTATAAGAGCGAGGAGACAGGACTATAGCCGGGCGTTTTCCTGCTTGTTCATGGCCCGCTTGGGGATTCATGTTTATCCAAACTGCATCGCCTTGCTCCGGAATATATTTGCTCATGGTTACCAGATCTCTTTCCCAACCGGTTCCCCGGTATCAAATTCTCCATGAAGGTTACCTTCCGTGACCTTATCTAAAAGCTCTTTGAGAGAATATTCTTTTTCATATATGGGAGATATAATGATCTTTTCCTTTTCGATTGACAAATCAACCAATTCATTTTGTTTTAGATTTGCATTCGAGGCGAATGATTTAGGAATCCGCAAGGCAAGACTATTACCCCATTTCGTAATTTTAGTTTGCATGTCTCACCTCAATTTAAAATTATGTCGTATAAAATGTATCTACAATGAGGATACAGATTGTGCGACGAAAAAGCAACAAAATTTTTTGAGAACCACCAGCCATTGCTCAGGACTTTGGGGAGAGCGTCAGCGCGAGCATGGTCACATCGTCCGATGCCGGTGCATCCTGGACAAAACGGCTGATTTCATCCTGCATGCCGTGAATGACGGTTTTGACATCGCTGCGCTTCAGCCTGTTCATGGCCTTCAGCATCCTGGCATCCGTGAAGAGTTCGTTGCTTGGGTTCATGGCTTCCGTGAGCCCGTCGGTATACAGAAACAGGATGTCGCCGGGCTGCATGACTGTCCGTGAGGATTGATAGGGATAGTCTTCCATTCCACCAAGAACCAAGCTTGTCGGGAGGTCAAGATAAGTGAACTCTCCGCCTTGCCGGGATATCAGGGGCGGGTTGTGGCCGGCGCAGACATATTCCAGTTCTCCGGTCCGGGGATCCAGGAGACCCATGAACACCGTGACGAACATGCTTTCGACATTGTCGGCGCAGAGCACGTTGTTGGTCCGGTAAAAGACTTGGTCCAGGGAATGGCCCTGGTTCATCTGATTCCGAAGGATGGTCATGGTGATGACCATAAACAGGGCAGCCGGGATGCCTTTGCCGGAAACATCTCCGATGCCGAAGCACAGTCGCTGGTTATCCGTGGCGAAAAAATCGTAAAAATCTCCGCCAACTTCCCTGGCCGGCTCCATGATGGCATAGAGTTCCAGGGATTCGATTTCGGGGTAAGGGGGAAAGACACGGGGCAGCATGCTGGACTGGATCTTGTTGGCGACCCGGAGTTCGCCTTCCACACGCTCCTTTTCGACCGTCACCCGTTGGAGGTCATGGATATGCTGTTTCAGGCTGGCGGTCATGGTGTTGAATGAATCGGCCAGGGCTTCGATCTCGTCGCCGGTGCGGATGTCCAGGGTGTGTTCAAGGTTGCCGGAGCTGAGTATTTCGACGCCGGCCTTCAAGTTCAGGACCGGGCGGGTGATCCTGCTGGACAGCCAATAGACCAGGAGCAGGACGGCCAGCAAAATGGTCAGCATCAACAGCGTATTATTGCGGATCAAGCGATCGGCCCGGTCCATGAGCTCCTGCTCGTACAGGGAGACGCCGATGATCCAGCCCGGTGTATTCGTAATGGGATTGAATATGGTCACCAGCTGTGAGCCGTCGGGACGCTGGTAGGTGTGCAGACCCGATTGTCCCTGGATGACCTTTCGTCCCACCGCCTCCAGGCCCGTATAGCCCAAATCCGAAGTCTCCAGCAGGTTGAGATGCATGCGGACCGCCGGGTCCGGATGAGCGATGATCATGGCGTTGTGATCCGCCACCCAGCCGAAGCCCTTCCCGGCGATGGTGATGGAGCCGGCGATGCCGGAGAGTTTCTTGAGCAGGACCGTGGCGGCCATCAGGCCGGCAGTCCGCCCCTGTGCATTCCTGACGGCTGCGGCCACGACAAAGACGTTTTCCCCGGACGCACGGGATACGATCGGCTTACTGATGAAATGGTCCTGATCGTTGTGGATGATGGCCTGGAAATAGGCCCGATCAGAGACATCGCCCGTGGCCCCTGTCGTTGTCATATAGCGGCCGGCGGCGTCGGCGTAGAAGAGCATCTCGTAATCCGGATTGATGGCTCCTTTCCTCTCTTGAAGGTCCCGACTGATGGCCTGAAAGTCTCCTGACCTGATCACATTGCGGCTGGACATGGTCCGGACATCGTTCAGGTAACCCTGCATCAGGCGACCCATTTCAGCTGAGCGGGCCGCGAGAACCTCCTGGCTCAATTCCCTGGTCAAGGGAACCACTGCTGACTTGGTCTGCATATAGGTCGCCACCCCCAGCAGCGTGAGAAGAATGGTCAGGGTCAGACCGAACCAGATGAGCATTTTCCCTCTGATGGATCGCACGTGTGAGTCCTCCTTTTGTCAGGTGAATGTAGTAATGTTACTACTTGAAAAAGTGAAATGCAAGCGAACCTAAGCACACACTTTACCTGCAACCAGGGGACGGACCTACACAAACTATTGGTTATATTGATTCTCATCTTGAACTTCATTGAGTTCTTCAAGCTCTTTGTAACCATACAACCATCCCTGCGCCAGGCCGTTTTGGGTTATAAGATCCGTATCTGAAGAAATCATTTGAAGACAGACGGCAATAGATACTTTATGGCACTTGTCGAATAATGGGCATTGAATACATTTTTCGCACGATTCGCCGAACAGAACGTCTCTTCCCTGCTCTCCGAAACAATCCTTGATATCGGACATAGCCATGGGGATTCCTCCTTGAAAAAACGATGCTGTTTTTCTTTCCTTGAGGCAGGGTCAATAAAAGCAAGACTTAAAAATTCAATTATTCTGAAACCTAGCACTTAAGTTAATATAACTTTCAGGATTATAAAGAGAAAAAGCATATATTTTAATTATAATCATGCTCACTATATAACATTTTTTTAATTAAGCCGAAATCAGATATTATTTTAAATAAATCAAAATCATCATCGTCAAATGAATCATTTACGTATTTCCTAATTTTTTGGACATAATCAATAAATTGGCTTGGATCTTGCAAATAGCTCATCAGAAGTGTTGATGAATATATATATGTTGGGTTTTCTGGAGAGTTATCTATTATATCTTTTGCCAAATCAATAGCTTTATCAAACCAAAACAAAGAATCATTTTTCGATGTTTTTAAAATTGCTGCATAAATTAATCCAAAACAAAAGTAAACATTTGCCTTATAGTTCTTTAAAAATGTAATTTTTTCATAAAATAGAACATGTTTTTCACAAAAATCTAATAACTCTTTATCAGAGATTATTTTTGTATCCGTCCACCCTGAATTAAATAAAAAATTTTTTATTTCAAAATCTTTATTAATCATTTTTTTTAATACTACAATCCAAAAAAGTGCACGCGTTGAATTAGTACTAAAGTCATTTGCTTTTTCTAAATATTCTAATGCTTTTTCGTAATGACTCTCTCTTGTGCTTGTGTTTTCCTCGTTACTTAAAATAATACTTAACGCTAAGTGCGCTAAACCTAATTGGATCAATATTTTGCTATTATTCTCAATTTGTAAAGCTTTATGATAGTAATTGATTGTTACATTTTGGAATACGTGTGTTTTATCTTCTTTTAACTTATTTATAGATAAATTGAAATAACATTCAGCCTGAAGCATAAAACATATAGTTGAATTTGGTGCAGCAGCTTCAACCTTTTTCAGTATTTCCAGAGCTTCACTGAAAGCACACCTGTAGTAAAGAGCTATAGCAATCTCGATACCAAGCCATATATTAAAAGTGTCAAATTTATAAATATTAAAAAACTTTTGAGGATTATCCCACAATGGTTTTATTTGATCCCAGTAACTATACCCTAAAAAAGATTTTATTTCACAGATTGGTTCTTTTTCTAATAGCCCTTTTAAGTTTTCTTGATTTATAAAATTGAAAGAAACATGAGCATCAGCGTCTAATGCTTTTTGATATGCATACCTGCTTAGCATTATTTTACTGTATGATCCTTCTCGAGAATTAGATTCAATTCTTTTTGCAAGAACAACTGCATACCCTAAAAAATTACCTGAAGACCTCTTTTTATCTACATTTCCGCTACCTATATTTATACCTATACCTACTTCCAAGGGACGTTTCCCTTGCTTTATTCTTTCTTGATTATATGATATTAGATGCCATCTTGTCTTAATCAATCTTGAAAACCTCAATATATCAAGTATAGCATTTTTATCATCATCATTATTTTCGAAATTTTCATACTTATTATTTGAGTTATCATATGTAATTATCAACATAATTTCATCACCTACAGAGGAGTATATTTTATTGTCATTTAAACCCTCAGCAGGATACTTGCCAAATATATCTTTATATGATTCTTTAGCCTCTCCATGGAATTGGTTAATAATTTTTACATACTCTTCTATACTCAAAATATCAGCTAAAGTTGCTGAATTTATTAAATCAGCAAAAAGTATGACCCCCATCTTTTCTTGACTTTCTTTTAAAGCCATAAATAATGTCCTTTCAGTCAAATGTCTTAAAAAATTATCATGTTTCTTACTTATGTGAATAAAAACAAACAAATATAATTATACGTTTTCAATAATACACGATTCCGACAACTCTTCAAGAAAATCTGGCTTCAGATATCGAATATACGGTTCAGCTTGTTTGACCTTTGCTCTCGCCATAGCAACATCACAGTAGCAGCTGGGGGCGAACCCACGCAAGACATTAATATACTAAGAAAAAGGTTTCAAGTAAGCCTGTTTTTACCGCTTAGGGCCTCAATTTTATACCCAAAATGAGGGTTGTATGCAGCAGCCGGCTTTTGATGTATACATACGTTCTGGGATTCAACGGCCGTGGCGTTTTTTTGGGGTCCGCTGAAACCATTTGGTTAACCGTCCGGCATGAGAGGCGCGCGCTTTTTTTGCGCGTGCTACTCAATGCCGTTGTTCGGATTCTTTAGGAATTCCAAGGCCTCGGCGTCGGCCAAATCCTTAGTTCTTCCTGTGGCTGTCTTGTTTAGAATCAGGTCGTCGATCGAAGGAATGCGGACTTCAATTCCATCTATGTTTACTGGAATTGAATCTCGATATGTAGGCTCAAATTGAAGTCCTGACGCCGCAGTGATGATGTCAATTCGTCTCGGGGCAACTCCAATCTGAAAAATGGTTCCATCCTTCTGAAGGTCTTCCTTGGTCAGATTGTGCAGCGAGGCACCAAAACGACGCAATGCCCGCAAGACGGCATCAGCATTCTCAGGAGATGGCATGACCCAAATATCGATATCCATAGTGGCACGGGGATAACCGTGGGCAGCAAGCGCATAGGCACCGACGAGGATGAATCTAACCTTCTCGCCGGACAAGGCACGTAACATGTCTCTGTAGTCTTCGTTCAACATCGTGCTTCACGCTCAGGGATGCAATTTCTCGGGTCAGCGGCCAGACGAGGCCAATGCGGTCTTCCGGAGTACCGGGAACGTAATCATCATTACGATGGTCCGTCATCCGGTGTATGGCTGTACGTTTCCTGTCCATAGTTACAAAATACCATTTTCCACCTTAAAAATCAATCCGATAGTTGATCCGAACATACTCTTCCGCCGCGCGAGGCACGAGCGTCGGATGGAAGCGGGGGATATGGAGGCATGCTGACAACCAATTCTGGTTTATCCAAAAGTTGTTCCAGGCATAAAAAATCAGGATCTAATTGTCCCTCTCGGCGCTCAAAGCCAGGCCCGGGGATCGAGGTGGATGCGCCGGGTTTTGTACAGGGAAACGGTTCTATAACAGGCTTCACTGATGGTCAGAACAGATCATAATACATTGTTCGTCGAGTCCCGCTGGCAACTAGACGCCGGTCCAGGACTTCGCATACCGGCCGGCAGTGTTCGATCAGAGATCAAAGATCACCCTGGCTCTCCATCCTTGCTTATACCGTCTCAGTTCCAGCTGATGATAAGTAGCTCCCTTGACCGTTGTTCGGAGGGGATGGCGCTCCGGGTCGTAGACCTCGCCCCGGGCCGTTCCAAGCAGCCGGTGATTGTCCAGGGACCGGATACAGTATTCACGGAAGAGTTCTCCGTGGGCCTCGAATCGATAGATGAGCTCGGTCAGCCATTCCACGAGCATCTGCTCCAAATCCGGAGCATGCACCTGGAGTTCGGTAGCAGCAGAGACGCACACGGTGGAAAGATCAGTCACAATTCCGGTAAAGGCTTTCCCGGCCTGTTCGAATAGTTCTTTCAGATCATCCCCGTAGATTTCCAGCCCCAGATCGCCGCCATGGTCGAAAGAGTGAAAACGCTGCATCGGCCTTTCTCCCCGGGTGGCTGATTATCCCTTGATCACGGCCAGAGGCTCCAGTCTGGCGACCTTGCGGCTGATCCCGGCCTGGTGGAGCACATCCACCACCGCATTGACATCTTTGTAAGCCTGGGACATCTCCTCTCCCAGAGAGGCCCGGCTGGCGCCTATAACCGCGATCCCTGCGGCTTCAAGCTCCCGGGCGATAGAACGTCCCCCGGCGGCCTTTTTGGCCTGCTTTCGGCTCATGACCCGGCCGGCGCCGTGGCAGGCCGATCCAAAGGTCTCGGCATAGCCCGCTTCGGTCCCCGCCAGAACGTAGGAGCACCGCCCCATGTCCCCGGGAACCAGTACCGGCTGCCCGATCTCCCGGTAGCGTTCCGGCACCTCCCGGTGCCCGGGCGGAAAGGCCCGGGTGGCCCCTTTGCGGTGGACGCAGAGCCGGGTCGCTCTGCCCTGCACCTGATGGGTTTCCAGCTTGGCAATATTGTGACAGACATCGTAGACAAGCTCCAGCCCGGAACTGCCGCCGGCAGATCCGAACACCTCCTGAAAGGCCTCCCGTGCCCAGTGGGTGATCATCTGGCGGTTCACAAAAGCGAAATTCGCCGCGCAGGCCATAGCGGCCAGATACCGCCGGCCTTCGTCGGACTCAACCGGTGCGCAGCAGAGCTGACGGTCCGGCAGATCAATGCCGAAGGTCCGGGCGGCCCGCAGCATGGCAGAGAGGGCATCGCTGCAGACCTGATGCCCCAGGCCGCGGGAGCCGGTATGGATCAGCACCGTAGCCCGGTCCTTTTCCAGCCCCATGGCTGCAGCGGCCCGCTGGTCAAAGATCTCCCGCACGAAACCGACCTCCACAAAATGATTCCCGGAGCCCAGAGTTCCGAGCTGGGATTTTCCCCGCTCCAGGGCCCGCTCGCTCACCACGGACGGCTCGGCCCCGGGGATGCAGCCCCGGGCCTCAATGTGCTCACGATCCTGGCCCGTGGCGTATCCCTGTTTCCAGGTCCAGTCTACGCCGTGTTCAAGAATATTCCGGAGTGTCCCGGCATCCTGACTGAAGTTCTTGCGGCTGGACCCCAGGCCGGACGGTATTTTCAAGGACAAAACCTCGGCCAGGCCTTTGGCGAAATCCCGGATATCCTGTCCGCTCAAGCCTGAGCGGAGCAGACGCACCCCTCAATTAATGTCATAGCCCACGCCACCCGGCGACACGATGCCCTCCTCCCGGTTAAAGGCCGCCACCCCGCCAATGGGAAAGCCGTACCCGGAATGAATATCCGGCATGGCCATGGAGGCGCGGCAAATTCCCGGGAGGCAGGCGACGTTGATAACCTGCTGCAGGCTCTGGTCCCTCTGGATGTCCCGGATCATGGACGCGTCGGCATACACCAGGCCGTCCACCCGCATGGCACCTCGTTTTGGAATACGCCAGCGCCAGGCGTCGATTTGTTCCAGTACTCTATCTGCACTCTTCACGAGCTCGCCTCCTTTTTCATTCAGGCACTCTACAAACATCAACCGACAAAAAATGGGCCAGTTCCATTCCCTGGCAGGCAGAAGCCTGCCTGCACACCATGCGCACCATGGACAAGAACAGTATAGCAGGTTGCACTTTGAAAACAAAGGGGATGAATCAGGGAGATTGTTCTCGATGAACCCTAAGTCTTCATGTCCGACCGCCACACCGCCGGCAAATCCTCAATCACCAACCTCTTGAGATCAGATCTACGAAGCATAGATACGGCTTGCTTATTGTAGACGGGAAAAAAATCCTTCGGGTCCACTACTCTCACGGCAAAGGCGATATTGCAGGAAAGATCAGCGATAAGATCCGCAATCAACTGAAGCTCCCCCGAAATGATTTTTTGAATTTGATAAACTGTCCTTAAAAAAGGAGGCTGGGATAAGATGCCGGATCAGGTAAAGGCGGATTACGGCGTGGCTGATGCCTGCGCCAGCGGACTGGAGTTGCTTGCGGATAAGTAAGTGATCAGTTCTACTTGATGTGCATGAGCAGTCCCGATCGCAAAAGCCGGGCAAAGACGCTCAAGCGGCTCAATCAAGACATCGCTGTGAATACATTGTATAGTCCGACCTTGGCCCACACAGATTTTTTTATTGACTTTGCGGACTTTTCTGGGGGCAGCCGGCCGGAATTCAGCCCTGATCAAATGCCGTCAAGAAATTTCACCCCGATGCTGAATCTGTGAACGTGCCGGACTGCCGCTTTCTGCTCAAACACATTTTTATCCGGAGGGTCCAATATGAAAGAAATATGGAGTTCATCTTCCGGTTGGAGATCATGGAAGAAAACAGTGGAAAATTTTACGCCCCCTAAAGAAATATCTTCCACAAGACACTCCCCGCTTGAACCGGTCCGATGATTCCGGTACAGGCCATTGCAGCGGACCGGTTTACGAAAATGCCTTCGTTTATCGAAATTCTCTTCTGCCGGTTCCTGAGGAGGCGGCGCCTCAGGCGAATCAGGTTTTGGACAAAAAGGAGTCACCCCTTTCAGGCGATAGAAGAAAAGCACATCATCCAATGTCTGGAAAATTGTTGCCGCCCTTTCTGGCATATTCAGCTGTCCAACGTCCCCGTCATTCTGATACAGCGTCCATTCCCGGGAACTGTTCTGTTTGGCCATATACACGGGCTCGCCTCTATAAATCCCGGCCACCAGTTCAATACTGCCCTTAGCATCGGCTTGAATTTTTTCAAAATTGATAAAGCGCATCGAGACTCCGGGGAGTAAGGAGTGCCTGAACGAGAACTCGTGCTTGGCCGCAACCCTGCCCAGATACAAGGGACAATTAAATTTTAAACCCTAGCCTATTCAAATATCGGCAGATTGTATTCCAGTATTTAGGCTTGCCTTCAGATAAAAAAACCCTCAGCATACATGATGCCGAGGGTGAACAAAAAGCGATTGGCGCATACTGTACACATCGCTGGATGAAAATTACGAAAGTTGGCGTCCCCAGCCGGATTTGAACCGGCGTCGCCGGCGTGAAAGGCCGGTGTCCTGGACCGGGCTAGACGATGGGGACGCATTGTCTTTTCTGGCTGGGGGTAAAGGATTTGAACCTTTGCTACCGGGGCCAGAACCCGGCGTCCTGCCACTAGACCAACCCCCAACAAGTGAAGAAACGCTTTTTAAACAAATTGAAAATGAATGTCAAGTCAAAAAAATGTCCGGAGCTTTGTTTCCTTCAAAGCCTAATTTGCCGACAATCTTCTGGTCAAGCGCTTCATCTTCTTAATTTTTTTCCTCAAGGCATCCTTTTCTCTCTTGACCTCGGTTCCGGAAAGCTCCTGCTTTTTGTTCCGCAAATCTTTAATGGTCCGCTTGCAGCCGGCGATTTGCTCCTTATAGGGATTCCGCCCGGACCCCTCTTCTGCAATACCCAGCACTTCCTTGATTTGCACCAAAAGTTCATCCTTGCCCATGCCCGAAGCGCCAACGATCTGGGGAAACTTGTCTATGGACAATTCCCGCAGTTCCTTGGCGGTCATTTTATCCAAGGGTTTTTTTAAATTCAAGGATTCAATCTTTAATTCTTCGCTCATACCCGTCTCCTTTGTGTTTATTGGCCTTCAGACTACACGTCTTTTTTTCCCAGCATCCGCAGATAGGACCGATAACAGGAACCAACCGGAGAATCTTCAGGGACCTCATCCAAAAGCTCTCCAAGAGCGTCCGGCGATTTTGCGGCAGGAACCTGAAAATCGCAGCCGACAACGACTTGATCAAGCCCAACATTATTTTCTAACAGCTCAAAGCTGATTTTGTCAAATGGCTGCCAGCCCAGATAAGCGGCTACTTTCTCGAGTATCTGCTCTGAATAAAAAGAACATTCCTGCATCACCAGGCTGTTGGCCACTCCGATACGCAGGGTTCTCTTTCTCTTGCCCACAGGCCGGGCCAGATCCTGCAAACCTGATCCGATAATCCGGTGCCAATTCTTCCAGATTCCGGCTATCTGCATCTCATTGCTCATGTCCCGGCGGGACAGATAGGCTTCCAGGGCCTGGGCTGCCGTGCGCATACACCACTCCAATTGAGGTATTACAGAGCTCTTCACCAAGAGCTACCATTTGATTTTTTTGGACAAATATCTGCTTAGAATAAATTCGAAATACGAAATTCGAAATTCGAAACAAGCACGAAATTCAAATTTTCAAATGAGATAAACAAAGATTGAGAAAAATACATCATAACAAAGAATTGTTATGGTTTTGCTTTTCTCTGGGTTACGAAGTTGATATGACCGTGCAAAGCCAAACAGGCTGCTGCACAAAGCACTGCCGGCCACCCGGCCGGGGAATTTTTTCTTGCCCCCTTCAGCTTTGAATGGTAGCAATACCTACCAGCAAAACATCTCCAGAACAATCAAGGAATGCAATGCCTGATATTTCATCTTTTGTCCAACAGTTTGCCATCCTGGCTATTCCGGTGCTCTCGGCCATCACCTTTCATGAGGTGGCCCACGGCTACGTGGCCTATCTCTTGGGCGATCCCACAGCCAAAGCCGCCGGTCGCCTGACCTTGAACCCGATCAAACATCTCGACCCCATCGGGACCCTGGCCCTGTTCATTGTGAAGGTGGGCTGGGCCAAGCCGGTGCCCATCAATCCCTCGTATTTTCGAAACCCCGGCCAGGGTATGATCCTGGTCTCTCTGGCCGGTCCGGCAACCAATTTCCTGCTTGCCGGAATCATGGCCCTCTGTTTTCATCTTCTCTCCTGGTTCTATGTCGAATTCAGCGGACCCGGCGGACTTTTTCTCTTCCGCCCCCTGGCCCTGATCTTCCTCTACGGGGTGCTCATCAACATCGGACTCGCCGTATTCAACCTCCTGCCGATTCCGCCCCTGGACGGCAGCAATATTCTGGCCGGATTCCTGCCGCCGGCAATGGCCAACGCTTTTTTGAAAAACGCAAAATACGGTTTTATTCTTCTTATTATTCTCTTTGTCTCCGGAGCCGTGCAGAAAATCCTTCTTCCCCTGATCAGCATGCTCGGTTCGCTTTTAGTCCCTGATTTGCGCCAACTCATTTAAGAAACAAGGAAAGCCATGGCGAGCACACACACAATCGTCTCGGGCATGCGCCCCACAGGACCGCTTCACCTGGGCCATTATTTCGGCGTTCTCAAAAACTGGACCGCCCTGCAGGAAGAGCACCACTGTTATTTTTTTGTTGCCGACTGGCATGCCCTGACCAGTGAATACGCCTACCCGAAGAGCATTCAGCCCTTTGCCCACGAACTGGTCATCGACTGGATCTCCGGAGGACTGGATCCAAACAAATGCACTTTTTTTCAGCAGTCAGCCATCAAAGAACACGCGGAACTCAACCTGATCCTGTCCATGATCACCCCCCTTGGCTGGCTGGAGCGAAACCCCACCTACAAGGAAGTCAAACAGGAACTCGTGGCCAAGGATTTAAACACCTTCGGCTTTCTGGGCTATCCCGTGCTCATGTCCGCGGACATTCTCATGTATCAGGCCACCATGGTCCCCGTGGGCCAGGATCAGCTCCCCCATCTTGAACTCTGCCGGGAAATCGCGAGACGCTTCAACGGCCTCTACGGCCATTTTTTCCCCGAACCCCGATCCCAGTTGACCCAGGCCCCCAAGACTCCGGGCCTGGACGGCCGGAAGATGAGCAAGAGCTACGGCAACTCCATATTCCTCATGGAAGATCCTGCCGAACTCAAGACCAAGATCATGTCCATGCTCACGGATACGGCCCGCCAACGGCTCAAGGACCCGGGAAGTCCTGAAAACTGCAACCTTTTCCCTTACTTGCAGCTTCTGGACCCGAATTCCGACTTTCAAGAAATCCGCAGGGGCTGCACCCGGGCTGAAAGAGGCTGCGTGGAATGCAAAAAACTGCTCCTCACTCAAATGGATTCGTTTTTAGAATCGATGCGCCGCATCCGCCTGGATCTGGAAAAGCACCCGGACACAGTCCGGGATATTTTAAAGCAGGGCACGGAGCGGGCCAGGCGGCAGGCGGTCCTGAACATGGAGCGGATCAGAGAAATGATTGCTTTTTGAAATTGAAGCAAATCATTCGGAATCGTCTCTTTTTTGATACAGAATGTTTTTAGACAGAAGCCTCTTTTCCGGAGTACTGGCTGTTTGTCTCCACAAACCGAGCTGGATCAGCATAGTAAACCCTGCTCAGACAGAGACCCTGAGCCGGAGCGGTGGCCGGAGCCCGGGTTCGGTCCCGGTCCTGCAGCAGGGCCTCCAGCCCTTCCGTACTCAAGCGGCCCTGCCCCACCGCCACCAGAGCTCCCATCAGGTTTCGAACCATCTGTTTTAAAAATCCATTGGCCTGGAAATGGCATTCCAGTTCGGACTCGCCCGGACCCGGAGTGAACCAGACAGCAAACAACTGCCGCACAGAGGACATCACCGGGGTCCCGACATTCTGGAAGGCCCCGAAATCATGCTCCCCCGTCAAAACTGCACCGGCCTGCCGCATTTTCTCCAGATTTAGTTCCCCAACCTTCCAGACAAAGGGCCGTCTCTGGGGCAGGACATAGTCGGTTCTCTGCCAGAGGGTGTAGGAATAGGTCTTGCGCCGGGCGCTGAACATGGCGTGAAAATTCCGGTCCACCTGCTGCACGCCGGTCACCGCCATATCCTCGGGCAAGACACTGTTCAGGGCTCTTTGCCAGGGGACCCTGATCCGGTTTTCCGGCAGATCGCAATGCACCACCTGTCCCAGGGCGTGCACCCCGGCGTCGGTTCTGCCTGCAGCACAGACCCGAACCGGAACGCTGCAGATTCGGCTCAAACCCGCCTCCAGACATCCCTGCACCGTCCGTTGACCGGGCTGAACTTGCCAACCGGAAAATTGCGTGCCAGTATAGGCCAGCGTGATTTTGAGACGAAACATGGTGCCCACCGGTTTGAATACGAAAAACGCAAGCGCTCAACACAGCAAAGGATACCTGAAATGCCCTCCAAACGAAACATCTATTTAAAGACTATCCCCATCCAGGAGGCTGTGGAAAAAGTCAAATCCGCCCTGGACAGAACACAACTCCTGGGCGCTGAAACCCTTCCGGTCCATGAAGCCCTGGATCGCATCACCGCTGAACCGGTCTTTGCGAAATACTCTTCCCCCACCTTTCACAGCGCAGCCATGGACGGTATTGCGGTTCGGGCCGAGGACACCTATCCGGCCCGGGAAGGCCGTCCGGTGGAATTGCAAAAGGGACCCGGCTATCACCCGGTCAATACCGGGGATCCCCTGCCGGAAGCCTCCAACGCGGTGATTATGATTGAGCATGTGGATCAAATCGATGCCGAAACAGCGGCCATCGAGCACCCGGCCTTTCCCTGGCAGCATGTCCGCCGCATCGGCGAGGATATTGTGGCCACGGAACTCATACTGCCCCAGAACCACCGGCTCAGCCCCTACGATCTCGGAGCCCTGCTCAGCGGCGGCATCTATGATATCACGGTCCGCGAACAACCGCAGATCCATGTCATCCCGACCGGGGATGAAATCCTGGATTTCACCCTCCGCCCGAGTCCTCAAGCGGGCCAGGTCATTGAAAGCAACTCCCAGATTCTGAGCGGCCTGGCCAGAAGACAAGGCTGCGTCCTAATCAGAGTACCCCCGGTTCAAGACGATCCGGAAAGCCTCCTGTCTGCGGTCCGGGAGGGCCTCGCCTCCCCGGCCCAGGTTGTGATTATCGGGGCGGGCTCCTCCGCCGGAAGCAAAGATTATACCCGGGAAATCATGGAACAGCTTGGGGAAGTCCTGGTGCACGGCATCGCGGCCATGCCCGGCAAGCCAAGCCTGCTCGGCGTGGCCCAAGGCAAAATTCTGGTCGGCGCCCCGGGATATCCGGTCAGCACGGTCATCTGTTTTGAACAACTGCTCATCCCCCTGCTGGCCTGGCTCCAACAGATTGAACCCCCTGCCAGGCAGCGGGTTCCGGTAACCTTGACTCGGAAGATGCCCTCCAAACTGGGGCAGGATGAATTTCTGCGTTTGAGTATCGGCCGGGTCGGCGAACAGCTCGTGGGCACGCCCTTGGCTCGAGGGGCCGGACTCATTTCCTCCCTGACCAAAGCCCAGGGTCTGGCCAGAATTCCGGCTTCATCCGAAGGCCTGGAATCCGGGAAACAGATCTCGGCGGAACTGCTGGTCCCCGAGCAGGAACTGCACAACACCCTGATCTGTGTAGGCAGTCATGACAATACCCTGGATTTGTTGGCCAATGAGCTCATGGCCCTGAACAGGCCTCTGAGCCTGGCCTCCACCCATGTCGGCAGTATGGGCGGGCTCATGGCCCTGAAAAACGACACCGCCCTCTTTGCCGGAGCCCACCTCTATGATCCTGAAAGCGAGGACTACAACTTCCCGTTTATTAAACGGTATCTGGGTTCTTTGGAGGTCATGGTCGTCAATCTGGCTGTTCGGCAGCAGGGGCTCATCGTGGCCCGGGGCAATCCCAAAAACATTACCGGCATCAAGGATCTGACCCGGGAGGACATCCGCTTCATCAACCGGCAGCGCGGGGCCGGAACCAGAATTCTGCTGGACGATCATTTGAAAAAATCAGAACTGTCGCCTGAGGATATCCAGGGCTATGAACAGGAGGAATACACCCACATGGCCGTGGCCGTGAATATCCTGAACCAGGCCTCGGACTGCGGCATGGGCATTTTTGCCGCAGCCAAGGCCCTGGATCTCGATTTCGTGCCTCTGGCCAGGGAACGCTACGACCTGATCATCCCGGCCCGATACCGGGAGGATTCCAAAATCCAGACCCTGCTGCAGCTGATTCAGACCCAAAAGGTCCAGTCCAGGATTCAGGACCTGGGGGGCTATGAAACCAAGCTCACCGGCCGGATCATGCAGCCGGGACAGGGGCTTGGGGGGTAAGAATTGACTATTGAATAATGACTATTGACTGTTGACTGTTGAAAAACAGGGTTGAGTTTGGATGAGCTGTATGCCTCACGAAGCGAATGTTTGAATGCATTTGAGCCTGGAGCGTCTCAGATGGAGCAGGTTTGATGCGAATATTCAATCGAAAGAGTCTTTTCCTGCTGCTCAAGGATTGAGCCTGAACTCCACCCTGTCACCAAGGCGCAGACCCAATTTTTTGGCACAGGAGGACTGGTTGCAGGCCAGTTCGTAAAAGCCCTGGCTGCCCAGGAGCAGCCCAAAGGACCCTTCGGGAATCCGGGCATAGGTCGTGACGGACAGAACAGGTTCAGGTTGCGGGACCAAAAGGCGGAGACCATGCAGCCGGTCGAATCTGGCCGACCAGTCAACAGCGGCAAGATTTCGGTCAAAAGGGCAAAAACCGGTCCCGGCATGGAAGGTGAGGCCATGAAAATAATCTTCTTAATTGTTCTGGTCATCCTGGCCGGGGCTTTGGCTCCGACCCAGGCCGGCATCAACTCCAGGCTCAGTCAGTTTGTGAACAGTAATATCCTGGCCGCCCTGATCTCCTTTTTCGTCGGGACATTGGGCTTATTTGCCTATTCCCTGATCCTGCGCATCAAATGGCCCGCCCTGCAGTCTCTGCAGCAGACCCCCTGGTGGATCTGGCTCGGTGGGCTCTGCGGGGCCTATCTGGTCACTGTGACCATCGTCGCCGCGCCCAAACTCGGGGCGACCACCATGTTCGCCTTTTTTCTGGCCGGCCAACTCGCGGCCTCTTTACTCCTGGACCACTTCGGCCTGCTTGGGTTTCCGGTGCACAGTCTGAGCTTTTGGCGCATCTTCGGGGTCTTCCTGGTGGCCTGCGGCTCCCTGCTCATCAAATATTTTTGAATCCCACAAACGGGGGTTGGCAACTTTGTTGAATGATTGTGCAGCTAAAAACAGGTCATGCCCCTTTCCAAATAAGGGCACAACCGTTTGCGGGATTCAAAAATATTTATAAAATCCTATTTGTTATAACAAATAGGATTTGACGGCCTGAACAAAGACCTCCACCCCGTGCACCAGGCTTCGTTCGTCAATGTCAAAATAGGGCGAATGCAGGGGCTGGTTTTTGCCTTCCGCTTCATTGCCGGAGCCGATCCGGATCATGGCCCCGGGGATCTGTTCGGTGAACAGGGCAAAGTCCTCGCCCCCCATGGAAGGCGGTAACAAAAGAACATTCTCCTTGCCCAGCACCTTTTCCCCGGCAGCCGCCAGAGATTGACTGACCTCCAGATTATTCACATTGGGCGGCACCCCCTCTTTGAATTGAATTTCAGCCCTGACCCCGAACATGGGCTCCAGACCAGCGGCGATCTCCTGCAGACGGCTGAACAGCATCTCCCGGACATCGACCCGATGGGAACGGATCGTGCCCTTGAGACTGACCGTGGCCGGGATAACATTCGAAGCTGTTCCGGCCTGAAAAACGCCGGTACTGATCACGCCGCAGTCCATGGGTGAAAGGTTCCGGCTGACTATGCTCTGGAGCGCGGTCACAAAATGGGCCCCGGCCACAACAGGATCCCGGCCCTGGTGGGGGCGGGCGCCATGGGTCCCCTGACCTGTAATTTCCAGCGTAAACATGTCGGTGGCGGCGTGGGAGGCAGCTTCAAACCAGCCGATGGTCCCGCAGGGCAGATCATTGATCACGTGTCCGGCCAGGATGCGGTCCATTTCGGGATGCTCCAAGACGCCGAGATCGATCATCCGTTTCGCCCCGGAGATGCCTTCCTCGGCCGGCTGAAAAATGAACTTCACACTTCCCTGCAGTTCATGCTCCAGTCCTTCATCTCGAATCTTTTTGGCCACGCCGAGCATAATGGCGGCATGGGCATCATGGCCGCAGGCATGCATCTTGCCGTCCACAGTCGATTTATAGGGCACATCACTCATTTCCTGCATGGGGAGCGCATCGATATCCGCACGCAGCCCCAGAACCGGCCCCGGGGCAGCCCCTTGGACAAGACCGGCCACGCCGGTTTCCAGCCCGGGCAGCTCCAGGATTTGTACTCCAAGATCCCCCAGGATGTCTCTGATCCGTTCGGTGGTGCGAAACTCTTCAAAGGCCGTCTCCGGATGACTATGAAAATCCCGTCGTATTTCAGAAAGCCAGGACTGCATTGCTGTCTCCTTTTTTCAACATTCTCAAAAGACATTACACTTCGGCAAAAAACTGTTGTTTCCAGGCATTGATCAAAGCATTGGTGGAGGGGTCATGCCCCTCGATCACAGCACCGTCCGCGAGTTCCGGAAGGATTGTTTTGGCCAGCTGCTTGCCCAGTTCCACACCCCACTGATCAAAGGAATTGATGTCCCAGATAACTCCCTGGACGAAAATCCGGTGCTCATACAGGGCGATTAAAGCCCCGAGACTGTAGGGCGTCAGGGACTCGATCAAAAAGGAGTTGCTGGGGCGGTTTCCTGGAAACAGCTTATGCAGCAGCAGCCTCTGAATTGCATCTTCAGAGCGGCCTTCCGCCTCCAACTCCGCCCGGACCTCTTCCCTGGTCTTGCCCCGCATCAAGGCCTCGGTCTGGGCAAAGAAATTGGCCATCAGAATCCGGTGATGCCGCCCCAGGGGATTCAGGCTCCTGACAAAGCCGATGAAGTCGCAGGGGATGAGCCGGGTCCCCTGATGGATGAGCTGGTAAAAGGCATGCTGGCCATTCGTTCCGGGCTCGCCCCAGATCACCGGTCCGGTTGGGTATTCCGCCAAACCGCCGGAGAGGGTCGCCCGCTTGCCGTTGCTCTCCATCTCCCCCTGCTGCAGAAAGGCCGGAAAATCTTCCAGATATTGATCATAGGGCAGGATGGCCTGGGTCTCGCACTGGAAAAAGTCGGCGTACCAGACCGCCAGCAGCCCCATGATCACCGGAAGGTTCTCCTCCAGCGGGGCCCGGGAAAAATGTCTGTCCACGAGATGGGCCCCGCTCAGAAGCTCTTCAAAACGCTCCATGCCCACGGCCAGGGCGATGGGCAGTCCAATGGCCGACCACAGAGAGAAGCGGCCCCCCACCCAGTCCCAGAAACGGAACATGTTCCTGGGATCAATCCCGAAATTGCGAACCCCTTCAGTATTGGTAGACAGGGCCACAAAGTGGGAGGCCACTGCGCTTTCATCCTGTATTTCCTCAAGGAGCCACTGCTTAGCCGTTCCGGCATTGGTCATGGTCTCCTGGGTGCTGAAGGTTTTGGAGGCCACGATGAATAGCGTCGTCTCCGGAGACAGGCCTTTCAGGGTCTCCTGAATATGGGTCCCGTCGATATTGGAAACAAAATGGATTTTCAACGACTCAAGGCCGTAATAAGACAGAGCCCTGGTGACCATCCGGGGACCGAGGTCCGAGCCGCCGATCCCGATATTGACCACATCGGTTATGGCTTTGCCGGTGGCCCCTTTCCAGCGGCCGGATCTGACCTGGCCCACAAATGCGCCCATCTGTTCCAAAACCTGGAGAACATCGGGCATCACGTCCTGCCCCTCGGCATACATGGGCGTTCCGGACCGGTTGCGAAGGGCCATATGAAGAACACTGCGATTTTCGGTCTGATTGATTTTTTCCCCGGCGAACATGGCCTGGATTTTTTCTTCCAGCCCTCTTTCCCGGGCCAGATCCAGCAAAAGCCGGACGGTTTTGTCCGTGATGCGATTTTTGGAATAGTCCAGTAAAACCGGTCCGAGCTTGAGGGAGAATCGTTCAAAACGCCGGGCATCCCGGGCAAATGCATCCCGCAGCTGAAGATCCTTGATCTGCTCATAATGGGCGGCCAGTTCCTGCCAGGCCGCAGTCCGGGTCAATGTCTGCATAGGCGCCTCCTTGCACAAACAGCTGGTCTTCTGGGGATTACAATCGATCTTTCAGGCGCATGATCCGCTCGTATGATGCCTCTATGGTCTGGACCTCGACTTCCCCGGCGGCCACAAGCTCCAGGATCAGGGTCTGGACTTTAGCCGCAATCTTCGGATCATATTCCAGGTTATTGGCAAAAAGAAGAATATCCACCCCGGCATTGATGCTTCGGCGCACGGTCTCCCGGAGACCGTAGTGCGCACTGATAGCCTTCATCTGCAGATCATCGCTGAGGACCACTCCGCTAAAGCCAAGTTCCTCCCGCAACAAGCCGGTGATGATTTCGGGGGACAGGGTGGCCGGAAACCGAGGATCGAGATCGGCGTTGAACAGATGCCCGGTCATGACCATATCTCCATGATGGGAGCGGATCAAATCCTGAAAGGGCATGAGTTCCAGAGGCTGCCAGGTTTGGGTGACATCGGTCAGGCCGAGATGGGAGTCATTAAAGGCGCTGCCGTGCCCCGGGAAATGCTTGAGGCAGCTCAAGACCCCCTCGGCCTGCAGTCCCTTGACGAAGGCCCGGGCCTGCAGCGACACCTTCGCCGGATCATTTGAAAAACTCCTGCCGAGCCTGCCGATGGCCGGATTATCCGGATTGACATTGACATCCACCACCGGAGCCAGGTTGCAATTGAAACCCAGTCCGGCAAGCAGCCCGCCCATCTTTCGGGCTGTTTCCTCCGTAAGCTCGACATTGCCGGTCCTGCCCAGTTCCTCTGCCCCGGGAAAATCCGGGAAGCCATGCCTGGGTTTCAAGCGGCTGACCCGACCCCCTTCCTGATCGACAGCGACAAACAGGGGCACTTGAGCCGCTTCCTGAAGATCATGAATCAAGGCCCGCACCTGATCAGGATTTTTGATGTTGCGCACCGGACGATCCAGCTGCACATCGTAATCAAACAGAATCACCCCGCCTGCACGTCCCGCCAGGATATCGGAGACGATCCGATCCGAGGGATCTACCCTCAAGCCCCGAAACCCGAGCATGATCATCTGACCGGCCTGAACAGCCAATGAGGGCTTCGCAGCCGGCTGATCAATTTTCTGCCCTGCCCCGGCTGTGGCGGCGAGCAATGCACACAGCAAGCCCGCACACATAAGCGCTGCATCAGCACCCGGACTGTTTCGAAACCTATTCAACATTCGCTCCCCCTTGCGCCATCCTTTGAAAAAATAATGTCCCGCAGCCGGCTGTAGATTTTTTTCCCGGGCTGTAGTATTGCTGGTGCTGACAGAAAAGCCGAACCATTCTACCCGGAAGCCACCACTTTTGTACAGGAGATTTTATGGGGAATCTAATCACTGACCTTGGGAAAGCCTTATTCAACAAACAAAACTCCAGCACGAATTCAAGCCAGGCAGCATCCGCGATGAGCGTCCAAAGCCGGTGCCACGAATGCAAATACAACAGTGAAGACTACGATGTCGACGAATACTGCGCCGACTGCGACGGACAGAGCCATTTTACGCCCCGGGAGGACTCACAGGACATCGAAGACACTGCTTCCGCCTATGACCAGATCCTGGATCTGCTGCCGGAACTGGACGATGCCCAAAAAAAACAACTCATCGCCGCGCTGGAGGACGCTTTGGAAAGCCGGGAGCTTCTGAAACAAAACAATGACAATCCTTCCTGAAGGCTGCTCTTGTGAAACTTCAAAGATAGGTCTTGCCCCTTCCCTCGTGCTTCAAGGCGATCTGTTCGAACATGCGCACCAAACCGCTGCCGATGGCAAAGACCGAATTGATGTCTATATTGTCTTCAACCGTCTCATCGAAAAAGAGATGCAGGCTGGACTCGAGCCCCTCTTCAGCCTTCCAGTAGCAAATGAGCAGCGGCACTTTGGGCAGGGGATGCAAAATTATTGAGACATCTGAGTCATGGTGTCGTTCCGCCTGCCTGCCGCTGAAGACTTCGAGCATGTCCTCGAACAAGCCGGTATAGCTGTCCGCGATCTTTTTCAGGGGCTTTTCGCAGCGCTGCTCAAAAAGTCCCTGCCAGGAATGCCCCTGGGATAATTCTCGAAAGGGAATCCATTTGCCTGTGGGCTGCCGGCCCTTGCCCTCGAGAACGTATTTGAGAACCGGAATGGAAATCCAGGGGTTCACATGGATATCCGCGGAAAGACTCCCATCCGCGTGCACATGGAAATTTTTGCCCATGACCTTGAGGGTCAAGGCGTCTTTCTCAAAACGCCCCCCGACCCGCTCGGCGGCTGCAGCCAGATCAATGCTCTGCACCCGCTCCTGCACAGCCTTCATGGCCTGTTCCATGTCCTCTTCAACTGTTTTTCGGGCAGGGGATTGCCCGCTATACTGCTTCAAAACCTCCGGAGAAAGATGGGTGCATTCGGGAAGCCCCCGTTGCCCCCGAAAAACCGCA